>CAUSCW010000105.1:0-2515 GCA_963530195.1 uncultured Campylobacter sp. | reverse complement strand
TATTTGTTTGAGATGAGAAAAATTTTTACCAAACGCCTAAAAACTCGCGGCGAGTGCCAAGAGATCGCGTATTTCGGCGATGCGGCAGATTTAAATTCGCTTCCCGCGCTAAAAACATGGCCGCTTGACGGCGGCGCCTTTATCACGATGGGGCAGGTTTATACGCAAAGCCCTGACGGCGAACTGCAAAACGTCGGCATGTACCGCTTGCAAATTTATGGTAAAAATCGCCTCGGCATGCACTGGCAGATCCACAAAGACGGCGCAAATTTCTTTAACGAATACAAGCGCGCAGGTAGAAAAATGCCGGTTTCAGTAGCAATCGGTGGCGATCCGCTATATATCTGGTGCGGTCAGGCGCCGCTACCAAAGGGCGTGTTTGAGCTGCTGCTTTACGGCTTCATTCGCAAAGAGCCGGCCAAACTCGTAAAGTCGCTAACGAATGAAATTTACGTCCCGCACGACGCAGACTACGTGATCGAGGGCTTTGTTGATACGGATAAATTTGAGCTTGAAGGGCCGTTTGGCGATCACACCGGCTTTTATACGCCGGTGGAGCCGTTTCCGGTGATGGAGGTTACGGCGATCACGAGCAAGCGTGAGCCCCTGTTTCACGCGACCGTGGTCGGCAAGCCGCCGCTTGAAGATAAGTACATGGGCTGGGCGACTGAGCGTATTTTCTTGCCGCTTTTGCGCACGACGGTGCCTGAGCTGCTGGACTACAACATGCCTGAAAACGGCGTCTTTCACAACCTGATCTTGGCTAAAATCAACACCCTTTATCCCGCGCACGCAAAGCAGGCGATGCACGCGTTTTGGGGCGTGGGGCAGATGAGCTTTGTAAAGCACGCGGTTTTCGTCGGCGAGGATGCGCCAAATTTGAGCGATTATGACGCGCTTACGGAGCATATTTTAAACCGTTTTGGCAAAAATGCTCTGCTAATCAGCGAAGGCTTATGCGATCAGCTCGATCACGCGAGTCCAAACTCGTGCTTCGGCGGTAAGCTTGGAATCGACGCTACGCAGGACTTTTCGGAGCCTGCGCCTGTGCTTTTGGACGACGCCGCGCTGCTGGCTAAATTTAAAGAAATAGAGCCGAATTTAACGCAGCTCGTGCAGTTTAAAACAAATACCAAAACTCCGATTTGCGTCGTCAAATTTGATAAAAACCGCCTCGTAAAAGAGGTTTTTGAAGAGCTTTTGAAATTTAAAGAGCACTTTAAACTACTCGTTTTCGTTGACCCCGAAAACCGTCTGGAAAACCCGTATATGCTGCTTTGGCGCGTGACGAATAACATCGACGCCTTGCGCGATATCTACGTGCGTGAGGGCGCGGTCTGTATCGACGCCACCGCAAAAGGCGAGGCCGAAGGCTATACGCGCGGCTGGCCGCTGCAAACCGACTGCGACCGCGACGTCGTGGCAAATTTAATCAAGCGCGGCATAGTAAAAGACGAACCGGAGCTATTTAGTAAATTTGAGATTTTCGGATAAATTTTTAAACTCGGCAAATTTGAGAGGCTAAATTTGCCGAGCCGCTTAAATAAATTCGTTTTTCAAGCGCCTTTTTAGCCCGAATTTTATAAAATCGCAAAATGGATAAAGAACGCCTAATAATCGATAAATTCAGCAACTCCTTCATCGGCGACGACGGTGCCGTCGTGGCGCATGAGCGCGGCCGGTGGGTGTACAGCAAGGACCTTTTTTGCGAGGGAACGCACTTCCTAGCAGGCTGGCTTAGTATGGAGGAGATCGCGCGCAAGGCGATGCTCGTAAATCTCTCCGATGCCGTCGCGATGAACGCCGAGCCTAAATTTGCGCTTTTGGGACTTGGGCTACCCAAAAACACTAGCGCGGCGCAGATCTCGGCGCTACGCAAGGGATTTGCGGACGTTTGCGACGAGTACGGCGTGACTATCATCGGCGGCGACACGATCGGCAGCGATAAAATTTTACTTAGCGTTACCGTTATCTCGCGGCTTTGCGGCAAGGCGGTTTTGCGAAGCGGCGCAAAAAAGGGCGATCTGGTTGCTTTTACGGGCGAGCTTGGAGGCAGTTTAAAAGGGCTTAGGACGCTTTTAAACGGCGGGCGGGTCGCGTCAAATTCGCGCTTTAAAAAGCCTGTTTTAAAAGATAAATTTTTCTACGCCGCAGCAGATAAGATAAACGCCGCTATGGACGTCTCAGACGGGCTTTGCACCGATCTAGCCAAGCTTTGCGTGCAGAGTCGGTGCGGGGCGAAATTTAGCAAGCGGCTAAGCAAGCGCGAGCTAAATAGCGGCGAGGAATACGAGATTTTATTTACGTTTAGTCCGAAAAACCGCGCTAAAATCTCAAGCCTCGCTCGCAAAACCCGCACCAAGATCACGATTTTTGCCAAAATAACGAAAGGAAAATTTAAAAGCAATGCAAGAAATCACCATTTTTAAGCCTCTCTACGCGCTCACTCACGCGCCCATTAACGCGTATTTTAGTAAAAACTCGGACGATTTTGTGGTGCGCGAGATCCCGCTTT
>CAUSCW010000104.1:0-2573 GCA_963530195.1 uncultured Campylobacter sp. | reverse complement strand
CTCGCCAAATGCTCGATAAAATCCTGCTTTGAGCCGTGCGAGATCTCGTGCATGAAAAGATCGTGATTGACGTAGGCGACCTTGGTGGCGAAATTTAGCGTCAAATTTACGTCGTGGCTGATGAGCACGACGCCCGTGCCTTCAGCGTTGATCTGTTTTAGTAGCTTATAGACGTCCGCTTGACCCTTCGTGTCGATGCTGGCGGTGGGTTCGTCTAACATCAAAATTTTAGCCTTCGCGCAAAGCGCACGCGCGATATAGACGCGTTGGCGCTGTCCTCCGCTTAGCTCGCCGATCTTGCGCCGCGTAAATTCGCCCATCCCGACGCGCTCGAGCGCCGCTTCGGCCTCTATCTTGTCGTCCTTGCCGTAAAATCCAAACAGCTTTTTATCTATCCGCCCCATCAAAACGACCTCGAGCACGCGCATCGGGAAGCTTTGATTTATCGGGATATTTTGCGGGACGTAGCCCACGGCCTTGCTCACGCTAGCTGGCTCCTGGCCAAACACCTCGATCGTGCCGCCGCTTGGCTTATTTAGGCCTAGCATTAGCTTTAAAAGCGTGCTTTTGCCGCCGCCGTTGGGGCCTATGACGGCTAGAAAATCCTTGCAATCGTATTCTAAATTTATGCCCTCAAACACGAGGTTTTCATCGTAACCAAAGCTCAAATTTCGCACCGAAACGTCGCTCATAAAACGCTCACCTTACCCGAAATATAAAACATAAAAACGCCAAGCCCCAGCATCACAAAAAGCGCGGCAAACTCGCAGCAAGTCCGCAGCGCGCGAAATCTCGCCGCGCCCTTTAGCTTAAAGCCGCAAACGGCTGCCAGAAATATCACCGCGCCCATGCCAAGCCCCATAAACAGGCCGCTAGCAAGCCCCGCCGCATAGCTGTTTAGGCTAAATGCCAGCACGAAAACCAGCAGCGTGCCAGGACACGGCACGAGAGAGCCCGCTAAAACCACGAGCCATTCGCTAGCGGTTTTCGGCGCTTCGTTAGAGGCCATGCAAGCCGCGCAGCCGCACTCGCTCTCGTGAGCGGCGGGGTTAAATTTGACGGAATTCGCGCTCAAATTTGACGTGGAGGCTAAATTTGAACCAAAAACTTTACTCGCCCGGTTTGCGCCTTTTTCGCCAGAAACGGACGCGCTAGCAAAGCTAATTTTTGGCTTTAGAGCCGTTTTTTTGAGCTTGGAGTAGATCATATAAAGGCTCACGCAAACGATCGTTACGGCCGAAATTTTTGTCATCGCACCCGCCATGTCGCTAACCTTGTTCGTCAAAAACGCGTTTAAAAAAACGTAGCTAAAAAGCACGAGCAAAAACGCTCCCGCCACGTGTGCGAATCCGACCTTCATCGCAAAAACTAGAGCGCGCGAGTAGCTGCCGCCGTTTGCGACGAAGTAGCTAGCCGTTAGCATCTTAGCATGCCCGGGGCCGGCGGCATGCAAAAAGCCGTAAAAAAAGCTAACCGCGGCCAGCAGGGCGAAATTTAGCGCGTTTAGCTCGGCGCTATTTATCTTGATGAGCTCTTTTAATCGCTCTAAAAACTGAAGGCTCATGCCGGAAACCAAGTCAAATTTAGCCTTATCCGCCGCGTCGATTTGCTCTAAATTCTGCTTATTTTGCACTTTAACTAGCGAGCTAAGTTCGGGCTTTGCGGGTTCTATTTTAGGCGCTTTTGAAGTCATTTCAAAAAATGCCGCGCTCAAATTTACGTTTGGTACGAGATAAATTTTATCGGTGAGCGCGTAGGGGTCTGGCGAGCTTATTTTAAAGTTAAAAAATCCCTCGCGGTCAAAAATCTCGACCGTGACGACGCGGCCGTCTTTGACCGCTAAATTTAGCTCTAAAATATACTCGAAATTTAGCCTGCCGCCCTCCAGATAGACGCGTTGCGAGAGCGTTTTGGTATGCAAATTTACGGTCTCGCCCGCGCCGTCGTAGTAGCCCACGCTAGTTAGGTAGCCGCGCGGCACGATGTAGTCGAGTAGGGATTTTTGCACTTTCCATGCTTCGTTTTTGCTAAGCGCTTTGTCGGCGTTTTCGTCGTAGCTTTGTAGCGTGAGAGCGGTGAAATTTTCAGAAAACGTCCATGTTACGGCGGCCGTTTTTATCGTCTCGCCTTGCAGGTTAAATTTAATGTCGGCGTGCGCGGTCGGAGTGTAAAGCGCGCATAGCGCGCAGGCGTGCGCGAAGCTAAAAAAGGACGCAAAAAGCGCGAAAACGGCAAATATGCGTCCAAATTTCATTTATAGGCTCTTTGCGAAAATTTGCGCCGTTTTGCGTAGCTCGGCGTCCCAATCAAGCGGCAGTTGATCGATCTCTACGACGCTTGCGCCGCTTTCTTTGGCGACGGTTTGCGCGGCTTTTTTAGAAAACTGCGGAGCGACGAAAATGACCTTCACGCCGTGCTCTTTGGCTTCCTCGATGAGCTCTTTTAGCTCGGCCGGTTTTGGTTCTTTGCCATCCACTTCGATCGCGATTTGCTCTAGATCGTAGCGCTTAGCAAAGTAGCCCCAAGACGGGTGATAGACGATAAATTCGCGGTTTTTGACGTTTGCTAGAGTG
>CAUSCW010000103.1:0-2643 GCA_963530195.1 uncultured Campylobacter sp. | reverse complement strand
TCTTTGAACGAAAGCGTAGGCATCGCGTAATCGAGCTTGAGATAGAGATTTTCGCCGAATTTTACGCTCGCCGTAAGCCCCTCGCCCATCGAAATTTCTCTAAATTTAGCCGTGTCGATGCCCATAAATCTTCGGTATCTAAAGATGCTAAACTCGCTTTGATCTACGAGCGCGGGGTTAAATTTAGGCGCATCGGAGTTTAGCTTATACAGCCCTCCGCAGTCGCATTTATAGCTCAAAGTATCGATGGGCGCGTGCTTGCCGCAGCCAATGCAGATGAAATCGCTCATTTTCGCTCCTATTTTTTCTCTTTTATTTTTGCGACGGCCTCGATCTCTACGAGACAGCCGAAGTGTAGAGCCGTAGTCGGTACCACGACGCGAGCGGGCTTGTGCGCGCCGAAAAACAGCACGTACTGCTCGTCGATCACGTCCCAGTTCGCGACGTCAGGCGTATAGACGCGGCACATCCGCACGTCGCCTTTATCCGCCCCCGCGGCGACCAGCACGGCTGCAACGTTGCTTAGAGCCTGCGCGGTCTGCGCAGCAAGACCCTTCGGGATAGCTCCAGTGCGCGGATCCACGCTTAACTGCCCCGAGACATAGAGCGTACCGTCGTCGTCTAAGATGCCCGGCGCATAATGCGCCTTTTTCGGTGCGAAACCGCTTGGGTAAATTTCTTTCATTTAAGCTCCTTTGCATATAAAATTTTATATAATTTTACTCTAAATTTATTAAAAATATATAAGTATTTCTATAAATTTGTAAAAATTTTAAAATTTAATCTAAATTCATAGATTTTTTTATATGAAATTTCAGGAGCCCGAATTGAACCAACTTTTGCAGACCTTTATACCGACCGCGCACCTTATTAAAAATACGATCGGCGATTGCGAGGTGGTCATCCACGATATAAGCACGCCGCAAAGCTCCGTCGTTTTCGTCCTCGGCGACGTAACGGGCAGGAGGATCGGTCAAAGCTTCGATCATCTGGTAAAGGACGTGTTGTTAAGCAAAAATTTTGAAAACGACTGCACCGCAAACTACTACTTCACCGCGCAAAACGGCAAGCTCATACGCTCCTCGACTTCGCTGATCCGCGGCGCAGACGGCAAAGTAGTAGGCGCGCTATGCGTAAATATCGATACTTCAAGCGCCATGGCTGCATACAAAGCAATAAAAAATCTGCTGCCGAATGCGAAACTCGATAGCAAGGAGTTGCAAAGTGTAAATTTTACCAACGGAGGCTGCGATAACGCGGCATTAGATGGGGCGAGCTTAAAGGACGGCGTAAATTTAGAAACGCAAAGCTCCAATGATTCGCAGCAAAATATCCTTGACATCGTCCAAGACCTGATCGCATCGGCTACGCACGATCTGGATGTAGAGGGGATGAAGAAAGAGGATCGAAAGCGTATCGTAAAATTCCTCGCGCAAAAAGGAATTTTTGAGGTAAAAGGCGCGGTGGAGCTCGTCGCAAAGGCGCTTAGGACGCAGAAAGTCACGATTTACTCGTATATGGATGAGGTAAAGAAGGAGAGCTAACCGCGGTGCATAAATTTGATCTCAAATTTAACAAACGTTGCGCGCCTTACTATCAGTGTAACCATTGTGGAGTGGCGCAAATTTTAATCTAAATTTGATGAATCGATCAAAAAGGTGGGATGCGCCAATTTCTAGTTCATGCGGCTTGTAGTGCAATAAAAGCAAAACTCATCTATTACTCGAACTCGTAACCCTTCGTATTCTTTAATTTCTCGTCATAATCGACTCCGTTAGCAATTCGCTTGCGCGAAGCATTGAAATCCGCTCGTATCGGGCTTTTGCGCTCGTCAAACTCAAGTGGCGCGACACCGATGATATCTGCTAGCAGATGTGCCAAATCATCGCTCATAAAAGGTTTATCTTTCGCCGCAGCTAGCCTCTGCCATAGCTTAGCGTGATCGCTCAAAAACTCGCGAGAGCCTATGAAAATTAGCGGAATTTCGTAAGTAAAGCGGCTCTCCATGCCGTGCCCAAGGCGTCCATTTTCGTATAAATTCTCTCCGTGATCGCTAAGATAGACGATGAGACTGTCATCACCCGAAAAAATTTTAAAAATTTCATTTATGACAAAATCGTTGTAAAGCACGCTGTTGTCGTAATACGCGACGACATCTTTCTGCTTGGAAGTAAGTTTTGCCTTTACGTCCGCCGCGCTAAACTTGCCAAATCCCTCGGGATAGCGCAGGCTGTAATCCATATGGCTGCCGATGAGATGGATCACGTAGAAATTTCGCTCGCTCTGCCCCGCTTTCGCCTGATTTATGAGTGGAAGCAGCACTCCGTCAGGCTTGATGCGGACGGTTTCATAAAGATTACTCTTTGAGAGGAAGGATTCCGCGTCCGCGCGATCGGCAGCGCTTTTAGCGCTTAACGCATGTGCACCGAAGGCTTCTTGATTGCTGATCCAAAAGGTGCGGTAGCCGCTTAGCTTAAACATATCGATAATGCTAAGGTTGCGAAACCACGCCCTTTTGCGCTCGCTTTCGTAATCGCTAAAATTTAAAAGCCGCATCAGCACCTGATTAGTCGTGCCGTAAGGCGAGATTGTATCGCTAAATTTTATCAGATTGCCGCTTGCTTCGAGACCCTCCAAAAGCGG
>CAUSCW010000102.1:0-2672 GCA_963530195.1 uncultured Campylobacter sp. | reverse complement strand
CTCGCCTATGGTTTGCATTTTTAGCTTTTCTAGCACCGAGGGCGTTAAATTGGGCTCTTTAAGCAGCTCTCGTAGCATGTCTAGGCCGAAATCGAAGTGCTCTTTTAGGCAGTTTAGCTGGATGCCGAAGGTTTCAAAATTGCTCGCGGCGCTGATCTCGACCGCGCGGATATCGAGCTTGCGGTGAAATTCGCTCACTCCCAGCGTCTTTGAGCCCTCGCCCAAAATGCCCGCGCAGATGCGCGCAAGACCCAGGGTCTTCTCGCTCACCGCACCGCTTGCTTTAAAAATTAGCTTGAAGCTCGCCACCGGCAGCGAATCGTCGAACTGATACAAAAAGTCGATTTTAGCGCTCTTACCGCCTTTAGCTTTAAGTGAAATCTCTTTTTTTTCCATCGTTTTCCTTTATAAAATTTTTAAATTTCATCGTTCTTGCAAGACATTCTTTAAAATTTTAACGTAGCCACGCCGCTTTTAAAATTTGCGCCGGAGCTCGCTTTCAAAATTTCGAGCTTTGGTAATTTTGCCCGTCCTGCCTTAAAATTTTGAAATTTAATCGCACCGCATTTTTGTAAAATTTCAGCGCCCGAAACGCCGCGCCGTATTCGCAGTACGAGACGAAATATATTCGCACTCAAATACGGCAAGCGTTGTAAACGAAATGTCTCTCACGCGCCGTCTCCGTCGCGTCAATTTCGCAGCGTATATTTTGCGTCCAAAAAATTTTAAGGCGAATTTCCATAGCGAAATGAAATTTTACCGAGCAAATTCCGCTCGCGCCTGTAAATTTAGCCCCGATACCGATATCAAAATTTTAAATTTCGTTGCAAAATTCCACGATCGCAAAAATTCGCTATCTGTATTTAAGACAAATTCTACCGCTAAATTCTAGCCGCAAACGCATAAATTCCTGCCGCAAACGCACAAAACCGCACCTAAGCGTACATCTCCAAAATATCGTAGTTGGTGTTGCGCTTGGCGGGTATTTCGCCTACGTCGCGGATCAGCGCTATCATCTCGTCCTTGCTCATACGAAAGCTCGCGCCCGCGGCCTTTACGACGTTTTCCTCCATCATCGTGCTTCCCAGATCGTTCGCGCCGAATTTCAGCGCTAGCTGCCCGATGTAGCTGCCCTGGGTAACCCAGCTGCTTTGGATGTTTTTGAAATTATCCAAAAATAGCCGCGAGACGGCGAGCAGGCGCAGGTAGCGGTTCGGACTTTGCTTTTTGATCTCGGGATGCTCGCGCAAAAGGCGGGTATTTTGCCCTTGAAAACTCCATAAAATGAACGCTCGAAAGCCGCCCGTGCGCTCTTGCAGCTCGCGGATTTTTTCCCAGTGCTCTACGATCTCGCGCGTGCTCTCCAGCGTGCCGAACATCATAGTGGCGGTCGTTTTCATACCGATGCCGTGTGCCTCCTCGTGCACTCTAAGCCACGTGGCGCTGTCGCTTTTGCGCGGCGCTACTAGCTCTCGCACGCGGTCGCTTAAAATTTCGGCTCCGGCTCCGGGCATCGAGTAGAGCCCCTTGGCTTGCAGCCTGCGAAGCACTTCAAGCGTGCTGATGCCGCTAAGGCGCGCGATATAATCGATCTCGATCGCCGAGAAGCCGTGGATCGTGATGCTGGGGTAATTTTTGCGGATGAACTCCACCAGATCCTCGTACCATTCGATTTTCAGCTTCGGATGGACGCCGCCTTGAAATAAAATTTGCGTGCCGCCCACGGCGATGAGCTCCTCGATCTTTTCGCCGATCTGCTCAAAGCTTAGCACGTAGGCGTCCGCATCGCTTGCGTGGCGATAAAATGCGCAAAATTTGCAATCCACCATGCAGGCGTTGGTGTAGTTTATGTTTCGATCGATGATGAAGGTCGTGACGCGATCCGGGTGCAGTTCGCGCTTGCGCGCAAACGCCGCGCGCCCAAGCTCGTTTAGATCGGCGTGCTCGATTAAATTTAGAGCTTCATCTATACTTAGTCTTTTCAAATTTATCCTTCCGATTTGCCTCTGTGATACGGCTTTAGTGCGCTGGTGATTTTTTGATTTAGCATCGGCAGATAGTCCTTGATCGCTATCTCTATCGGCTCAAAATTTAGCCGTTCGTATTCGTGCGAGGCGATATTTCTAGTGGCGTTGATAGCTCTTATTTCACCTTTGCTAAAGATCGCCAAAGCCTGCAAATCGTTGCTTTCTTGCAGCCCTTTTAGCAGGGCGTGGATATTGATGAACTGCATCATTATCGCAGGCTGCAAAACGTCCTCGTCGGCAAGAGCCTGCGCTACGCTGCCCTCGCATTTTTTTAGGATGGATGAAATTTTATCAGATATCTTTTTTAATCGCTCTACGCTTGATTTTTCAAACATAAATCGCTCCTTGCAGCAGCTTTGCTTTTTCTTCGCGACTTAAAGAGGTAGTATCGCACAGATCGACATTTACATTAAATTTACCGGAGAGCTTTTTTTTAAAATCGTCTAAAAAAACCAGCGCCGAAAAAGGGTTTCCTAGATTTTTTACCATTTTTGCCCCGTCGGTTTCGATCGCGATGTCGATGTCTGAAAACGCGTCGGCGCTACCCTTGGCGTAGCTACCGAAAAGCCCTAGCTCGGTAACGCCAACCGCAAAAAGCCTCTTTTTCTGCGACGATAAAAATTTTAAAATTTCATCTTTGCTGTT
>CAUSCW010000101.1:0-2745 GCA_963530195.1 uncultured Campylobacter sp. | reverse complement strand
GCTGGAGCATAAACGCGCGCAGCTTGCAAAACTTCCTCGCTCTGCGCTCTAGCAAAGCAGCGCTTTGGGAGATCCGCGAGCTTGCCGGTAAAATTTACGATGCGCTGCCGCAGGAGCATAAATTTATATTCCAAAGCTGCATGGCGAGCGGCAAGAAGACGCAGGACGAGTAGTAGCGAGCGGGATAAAATTTTGATATAAGAGAGCTGCGATGATAAAACTTACGCAGATGAGAGCGGCTTTTGAAAAAGAGGAGCCGAACGCGCTTTATCTTAGCTACCTAGGATGGGTAAAAACCCTGATCCCATTTTGGAGGCAGGCCGCTGCGAGGATCGCGGAACTAAGCGGCACAGCGGATGAAAAAAGAGACAAGCATCTGCGAGTTATCGACAATTCTTTGCAGCTGATGCAAGCTTGGCGATTTAAAAAGATAAAATACGTGCAAGCAAGAAGAAAAGAGATCGATAGCGCCATAAGTTTTATTCGAAACGGCGCCTTAACGCAGCAGGCATGCAGATACGCCTTTGCGCCCGTTTGTAGAAATTTAGCGAGCATTTTGCGCAGCTTTTTATACGTTTCAACTTTCGGCTATTCGGACGAGCAGCTTCCGACCGTATTTGCCCAAAAAATTTACGGCATTGCGCTGTGCCACACCCTCTTTCCTTTCGATACGGGCGATTTTGTGTATTATCTGCCGCGCGAAAAATCCATCCACACCGACGACCCCGCCGATTTGGATAACTGGCATTTGATGATGGAGATAGCGGGCGGCGATTTAGGGATTTCTGCGTTGATTGAGCGGCTAAACGAACGCGCGTATGAAATTTGGACGAATTACAAAACGCCGTTTGAATGGAAATACGACGAGGGGATTTGGAATTTGGAATTTGAGAATGTTTCAAAAAGGCTGCATTATGCGGGCATGCGGGCCTTTACAGGTCTGGGTAAGGTCGAATAAAAAGCGCGCAAAATTTTAACCGCTTCTGAAATTTCATTCGCGGGCGGTAAAAATTCTGCTGCCCGACAGGATGAAATTTTAAAATTTTAGCCGAGCGGGCATTCGGTCGCTAAATTTAAACGGGCGTTTTAAACAGACGCTCGTTGCGGCTGCAGCGCCGAGAATTGCAGCGGCGGCGAACCGAAAGCTCATAGGCGAGCGATAAATTTAAAGGACGGATTATGAAAAATCTAGCGCTTGTGATGTTTAGCGGACAGACGCACCTCGATTTTGTGGGATTTTACGATTGTATGCTAAGGCTCAAAGCCGTCCGCCCGCAGCTTGAGATGAGGTTTTGCTCGCGCGAGCGGCAGGTTTCGGATAGCGGCGGCCTTACGATCGATGCGGGCGAGATCACGACGGATCTGGGCGGCTTTGATGCGGTTTTTGTGCCCGGCGGTACGGCGACGCGCCGCCTGAGGGACGATGCGGGCTTCATCTCGTGGCTCGCAACCGCGCGCGATGCGAAGTATAAGTTTAGCGTTTGCACCGGTTCGCTGCTTCTGGGCGCAGCGGGGTTTTTGCGAGGTAGGCGCGCGACCACGCATCCGTTTTGCTACGATCTGCTGGCGCCTTACTGCGCGGACGTGGTGCATGAGCGGCTCGTGCGCGATAGCCTACCAGAAGGAGGCGAGATCATCACTGCTGGCGGCGTGAGTAGCTCCATCGAGCTTGGACTTTGCGTGATCGAAAAATTCGCAGGCGCCTCTGCGCGCGAAGCTGCCGCTGCAGCGATGGATTATCCGTATTACGGCCTTAGAAGCAAGCCTGTGCGATGAAATTTTAAAGACCCGCTAAGATCGGCGGCGCGGTTTATAAATACCGCAGCAAATTTATAAAATAGAGGGGAAGTTAAATTGTAATGCAAACAATAAAGATATTAAAAACATTGTGGAAAGTCATCAAGATCGCCATGCTTGTAACTGCTATATTGTTTTTCTTATTGATAGCGTATATATATTTGGCTGTTCAAATTTCGCCGTTATCTAAATTTCCATACGTAAAAGATCGAGATTTGGCTAAATTTGAAGCTTTGACAAATACGAAGGGAGAAACTTTGCTCATTTATCGCAAAAAAGCCATTCCTTATCATTGTAGGGACAAATTGCAAACTTGCATCTGTTACGCGCATTTTATAAAAGCGGATAAGCCTTTTACTTTGACGCAACAAAAAATGTTGCAAGAGGGCTACGAGTTTGTTTCCAAGTCCGATTGCATAGCTGAAACTACAAATTTGCACGAATTTAAACTATCGTGGGCGATGCCGTCCTATCATTATGCCGGCAGTCGGGAGTATTTGATATATGGTTCGATCAAAAATTTAAATATAACGGCAATAGTGAACGATAAAAGGCGAATATGGTACAAAAAAGAGCACGAATGGGGACAGCCGATAGATTATGAACATGAGGTTATTTTTTATCCAGAACTCAATATAGTTCAAATAAATACTTTAGGATATTATAGTGTGCGCTAAATTTACTTATGGTCGATTTAATATAACGTTGCGAACTAAATTCAAAAGCTTTTGGGATAAAATTTAAAAATTTAGACTTTGGTCTTGCGGACATTTATCAAAGTAGATAAAATAACGATATAGTGGGTTTTTCATAAAATAGGAGATCACAAAGACAGCATGAAACCGGCTCAAATTTTATCGCTGCTTTCGCATATAGCTTTCGGGTCGCTTATAGGTTAAAATTCAGAGATAATAACCCGTGGGAGTTCGCAATCGCGCTTTTTGCCTA
>CAUSCW010000100.1:0-2871 GCA_963530195.1 uncultured Campylobacter sp. | reverse complement strand
GTGAATACGAATAGTTGCTGTAAGGCGCGCAGAATTTTAAAATTTAGCCCCCGATCGGAGGTTAAATTTTAAAATTTTATCAATCATCAAGGATTAAAATGTTAAAAAATTTGCTTATCTTTATGGCGATTTTTTTGCCCGCGCTGGCGCTTGCGGACGTGGAGCCCGCCGTGCGAAACAGCGAGCTTTACGGCATGTTGACGCTGATACCGCCGGTCGTGGCGATCGTGCTTGCTTTCATCACCAAGGACGTGATTTTGTCGCTGTTTTTGGGCGTGCTAAGCGGGACTTTTCTCGTCGGTATGGTAGATCAAAATATCGTAGCTTCGGCGCTTTTCGCTTTTACCGATCTGTGCTCGCGTATGGTAAAATCGATGGCGGATACGTGGAATGCGGGCATTTTGCTTCAGGTTATGTGTATCGGCGGGCTCATCGCTCTGGTGACTAAAAGCGGCGGTACGAAGGCGCTTGCGCTCTGGCTTAGCAAGCACGCAGACACTCCCGTTTTGGGTCAAATTTACACCTGGCTGATGGGTATCGTGATATTTTTCGACGATTATGCAAACGCTCTGATCGTGGGCCCGATAATGCGGCCTTTGATGGATAAATTTAAAATTTCGCGCGCAAAGTTCGCCTTCATCATCGACGCGACTGCCGCGCCGATCACCGGCATCGCGGTGATCTCCACCTGGGTCGGAGTTGAAATTTCGGCGATCAAAGAGGCTTATTCGCAGATCGGCATAGAAAACATAAACGCCTTCACCGTCTTTGTAGAGACGATCCCGTATAGATTTTATAATATTTTCATGATCTTTTTCGTAGTCGCTACCGCCGTGATGAGTAGGGAGTTTGGCTCGATGTATCGCGCAGAGATCGCATCTCGTGGCGGCAAGAGCGGAGCTGCGGATTTTAAGATCAAAAATTTAGAGGATCAAATTTTTGTACCCAAAGAGGGCGTCGCACTTCGCAAGCTAAACGCGATAATCCCGCTAGGAGCTATGATCGTCCTTTCCGTCATCGGGTTTTATTTTAATGGCTACAGCTCGCTGGAGGGCGAGGCTTTGGAGGCGGTCAAGGCAGCTCCTCTTAGCTTTACTTCGATCCGTACCGCATTTAGCGCTGCGGACGCTTCGGTCGTGCTGTTTCAATCCGCGCTCTTTTCGTCGATCATCGCCGTTGTTTTAGGCATCGCGCAAAAAATTTACGGCGTCAAAGAAGCGATCGAGGTCTGGGTTGGCGGCTGGAAAAGCATGCTAAATACCGTCATAATCCTGCTTTTTGCGTGGTCGCTAAGCTCGGTTATCAAAGAGCTCGGCACTTCGCGCTACTTGGTCGAGCTTCTAAGCGACGCTACGCCGCGCTTTGCTCTTGCGATCGTGATCTTCGTGCTTAGCTCGTTTATCTCATTTTCAACGGGCACAAGCTTCGGCACCATGGGTATCGTCACCCCCTTGGCCGTGCCGCTGGCTCATGCCGTGGGGCAAAAATACGGACTTAGCGGCGAGGAATTTCACGTTTTCATGTGCGTAAACGTAAGCGCAGTGCTTACGGGGGCGATCTTTGGCGATCATTGCTCGCCGATTTCGGATACGACGATCCTCTCTTCGATGGGCGCGGGCTGCGATCACATCGAGCACGTAAGTACGCAGATGACCTATGCGCTGGTTGTTTGCGGCATCAGTATCGTTTGCGGCTACCTACCTGCGGGCTTTGGGCTTAGCGTATGGGGATGTCTGATCTTGGGTATCGCGGCTATCATTCTTTTACTGCGCGTGGTGGGTAAAAGAGTGGATATATGAATTGCGAAAGCTTCGGCAGCTGCGGCAGTTGCACGCTCGGCGGGTCTTATGAGGATCAAATTTTATACAAAAAGCAGCTGATCGCCGATAAGCTTAGAGAATTCTTTAACGGCGAGTTTGAGTTTTTCGCATCAAGCCCACAAAATTACCGCATCAGGGCGGAATTTGGCATCTGGCACGATATTTGGCATAGCGCATTTGATCTTGCTTACACGATGGGCGGCGCACGTAGCAAGAAAATTTTAATTAACGAATGCCCCAAGGTAGCGCTTCCTATCGCAAATTTAATGCCGCAGCTGCTAGAGGCGCTTAGGCGGAACGAAGCTTTAAAAGAAAGGCTCTTTGGCGTCGAGTTCATCTCGTGTGCCAGCGGGATTTTGGCGACGCTGCTTTATCACAAGCGCCTGGGCGAGCGCGAGCAGGAGGCGATTTGCGAGCTGGCGGGCAAGCTTGGCATCAGGGTTATGGCTCGCGCGCGCGGACAGAAGCTGTTAAGCGGCGAGCTAAGCCTCACAGACGAGCTTTGCGTGGACGGGCGAGTTTATAAATTTCGCTTCGGCGAAAATGCCTTCATCCAGCCCAACCGCGGCGTGAACGAAAAGATGATCGCCTGGGCGAGAAGCTGCGTGGACTTCGGCAAAGACGGCGCGAACGAGGTGTGCGCCGCGCAGAATTTCGCCGCAAAGAATTTCATAGCAGAGAATTTCACTGCGCAAAATCACGACTGCGAGCAGTCCGTCCCACAGAATAATTATACGGATCGAAATTTCGCTTCTGAAAATTCTACCGAATTGAACGTCGCTTGCCAAAATTCCGTTAAAGCAAATTTCGCTTCTGCAAAATTTAGCGGCGAAAATTCCGCGAAATTTAACTGTGCGTACACATACGAAAGCTCTGCGGATGAGAATTTCACTCGCAAGGATTTGGGCGTGCAAAATTCCGCCCCTCAAAATTTCATCGAACAGAATTTGACCGAGCAAAATTTGGATTGTGAAAAGAAAAGCGCGCAAAATTCAGCCTGCAAAAATTCAACCGAGCAAAATTCGAGCTGCAAACAACATGTCGTGCGCCC
>CAUSCW010000099.1:0-3056 GCA_963530195.1 uncultured Campylobacter sp. | reverse complement strand
CGGTGCGAAACAGAATTGTGATTATACAAGAGTGATGCTTAAAGGGGGCTGAATAATTGGTAGAAAAATGAGGAGTTCTTAAACAAAGAAAAATTCACAAAAAGGGTAAAATTTTAAAGAAACGCCAAATGAAAAAGCGAGGAAATTTAAAAGTAATCAAACCCGGTGTAGCTTCTACATACAAAATTCTACTTTTAAAATTCCCTCATATTTTAAAATTTCTACGAAATTTCTAAAATTCTAATACGCCATCAGCTTCGCGCCGAACGCCCCGCGCACCAAGCTCTCGCTTTTATTTGCTAGCCTATCTATCATCTTTTCATACGCCGAGGGCTCCTGCCAGATCGGATCTGCTACGCCGCTAGCCTTTACTAGCGCGCTCTTAGCGTCCTCTAAAGAGCCCACCTCGTCGATGAGGCCGACGCCTTTGGCGCCGCTAGCTAAAAATACTCTCGCATTCGCCCACGCATCGCGCTTTCTAAGATCCAGCGAGCGCGCCTGCGCCACCTCGCGCGTAAATAGCTCGTAGCTCTCATCCACCAGAGCTTGTAGGCTCGCGCGCTCCGCGTCGCTCCATTTTCGCATCATCGTGCCCGCCTCTTTGAGCTCGCCCGCTTTGACGATCTGTTCGGCAAAGCCTAGCTTAGCGGCCGCTTCGCTCACGTCTAAGCCCTGCATGATCACGCCAATGGAGCCGATGAAGCTGCCCGGATTTGCATAAATTTTACTCGCCCACACGCCGCCTAGGTAGCTGCCGCTCGCCATCGTGCCCTTAGCATAGGCGACGACCGGCTTGCGCGAGTTTAGAGACTTGATAGCCAGCGAAATTTCCACGCTCGGGCTTAGCGCGCCGCCCGGGCTGTCGATCAGCAGGAGCACTCCTTTGATCGCCTCGTCCTTTTTCAGGGTTTCGATCTTTTCTAAAATTTCGCTATCGTCCATTATCGCGCCGCTTAATGAAAGCTGAGCGAGATTCGCGCCCTTTTGTTGCGCGCTTTCGCCGCCTGCGAAAATCAAAAACAAAATAAGCAGAAAAATCAAGGATTTAAAGTATTTGTTGATAAACCCGAGCACGGCGCCGATCGGCGCAAAGATATTCTTTAGAAATTGCATTTCATTCCTTCGATAAAAAGTGATTTTGCGTTTTTGCTCTGCAAAATGAGCTGTAGCGGCAGCTGGGCTTCGTCGCACTCAATGCCTTCAAAAACGGCGATGTCGGCGAGCTTGCCCTCTTTCAGCTCGCCCAAATTTAGCCCCAACGCAGCTGCCGCATTTCTCGTCGCGCCTAAAAGTAACGCCCGCGCCAGCTTCGCCAGGCCCAGCTCGTCGTGCATCATTAAATTTGCACGCAGCTCGTCTAAAAAGCTTAGACTGAAATTCGAGCTAAGCCCGTCGGTAGCGATGTTGTAATTAAGCCCGCTTGCGAGCAGCTTTTTAAAGCTCAGCCGCTTTTTGCTAAGCAGGCGGTTGGAGCGCGCGCAGTGCGTGATCGAGTGGAGCTTCGGATCAAAGATGCTAAAATCATCCACCCACACGCAATGCGTAAAGAGCGTGCGAAGCCCGCTAAAATGCGCTACAAAGCTCTGCGGTGAGTAAAAAGGCGCGGGCGCAGGATTAAATTTAGCAAGCCAGGTTTTAAGCTTACCGCGACCGGTGCGCAACCACTGCCGCTCGTAAGCACTCTCCATAAAATGCGTGCTTATAGCAAGTCCGTTTTCGCGGGCAAGCTTCGTCGCAAACTCCGTAATCTGCGGGTGCGTCGAGTACGGCGAGTGCACCGACACGGCAGGGATAAAAAGCGAGCTTGCAAGCGCCTTTGCGCGCTCAAATCGCTCTTTAAATTTAGAAATATTCTCCGCCGCAGCGTCCTTGCTCGCGCCTAAAATTTCATTGAAAAACACGGTTCTAATGCCGCTTTGCGCGCAAACTTCAGCTTCGCCGCCGAAGCTTGAAATTTCGCCGATCGTGCCCACGCCGCTTCGCATCATCGCGGCGATCTGCTCCGTGATCAGCCGTCCGCGCGCTGCGGCGTCCAGCTCCTGCCTTGAGGCAATGACGCTGCCTAGCCACTCCAAAAAATCGCCGTAGCGCAGCATGCCTTTGTTTGCGCTAAATTCCAAATGCACGTGCGGATTTATAAACGCAGGCATCGCTATGTCGCCGCTAAAGTCTAAAATTTCGGCTTGCGGGTATTTGCGCGCCGCGCTTGCAAAGGAGCAGACCTCGATTATCTTTTTATCAAAGACGATCGCGCCCTCTTTTAAAATTTTAAAATTCTCATCGCAGACAAGAACCCACTTCGCCCTTAAAATTCTCATCGTTTTCCTTATCTAAAACAGCGCGTGATTTTAGCATAAAATTCTCTTCCGTGCTAAATTTAGAGATAAAATTTTATCGTTTAGCTTGAACGGGTAAATTTGGCGTCATAGTAAAAAATAAGCTCGCTTTGGTTATAATTTTAGATTAAATTCCAAACAAAGGACGTAATAATGAAAATTATGGTGATTCAAGGACCGAATATCAATATGCTTGGTATGCGAGAACCCGCTATTTACGGCGTTATGAAGATGGAGGACATCCATAAACAGATGAAGGCGGTCGCCGATCAGAGCAGCAACGAGATCGAGTTTTTTCAGAGCAATTTCGAAGGCGAGATCGTCGATAAGATCCAAGAGTGCTTCGGCACCTGCGACGGCATCATCATCAATCCCGCCGCCTACACGCACACTTCGCTCGCTATCCGCGATGCACTCGCCGCAGTCAGCCTACCCGTGATCGAGGTGCATATCTCAAACATCGCTCGCAGAGAGGAGCTTAGACAAAAAAGTCTAATAGCGCCCGTAACAGCGGGTCAGATCATCGGTTTCGGCCCCGTGGGATACCATCTGGCGATGATCGGAATAATTCAAATTTTTGAGCAGATCAAAGCCGCCAGAGCCGAGCAGAAAGCCAAATAAGTTTGGGATTAAATTTGAAAAATTTTATCCTAAAGGACGAAAATGCCGTTTACCACGAGTGCGGATACAGCTGCGACAACGCGATATTTTTAAGTCTCG
>CAUSCW010000098.1:0-3355 GCA_963530195.1 uncultured Campylobacter sp. | reverse complement strand
CTGTTTTTGATATTTTTGCCGTCGATCTCGTTTTTGCGCCACGAGCTCTCGTCGTTTAGCACGATCCAGCGCTTCTCCTCTTCGCGGTAAAACCAGTCCTTGTCGATCTGATAGTAGATCTGGCATCCCGAAATTTCGATGATATTGGCGATGTTGTTGTCGTGGTAGTTGTTCTCATCAAAGTCGGTGAATGTGCGCTGCCCCATCTCGGCGTAGAGCTCGTTTAAAATTTGAAGCATCTCGCTTAGGCGCGTATCCATCTTCTCGACCTGAAGCCCAAGCTCGTTAGCCTCTCTGAATAAGATCGGATAGTCGTGCGACGGATAGCCGCTGTTTAGCTTGTCGCTGATAAAGGCGATCTTTTGCTCATCTTCGAAGTGGTAGCGCAGAATTTCGCGGCAAATTTTAAGCGACAGGCTGCTTGCGCGATCGACGGCGCCGAAAACGAGCGGATGGATATATTTATAAAGCTCCTTGTACGGGTTCTCGTCGTTCGGGCGCTCGTTATTTTTCCAAAGCTTCACCACGCGACTTAGCTCGTCCATCGAAACGTTGGCTTGATCGTTTGTGTTCGTAACCGGCGAAAGCTCGTGGCGTAGCGAGGTATCGACAGACGTTAGGTATCCTAGCGGCCCCATTAAAATTTTATTCGCTCCAAGCGCCATCATCGTAGCCGCCGAAGCGCAGTTTGCAGGCACTAGCGCGATCAGCTCGTCGCAGTGGTTGCGCAGGATCGAGACGGTCTTAAGCGAGGCGATACCGCTGCCGCCGTCAGATTTGATGTAAAGGTAGAGCTTTTCGAAATGCTTGCCCTTGAGGTGGTCGTTGATACTGATCGCGTCGTTGCCGCAGACGCTGCCCGCGCCCGAATTAAAATAGGTAAGCAGCGGCGCACCCAGATATTTCTCGATATTCGTGATCACCTCTTGCGTTTGCTTCATCAAGATCGGCGGTTGCTTCGCTGCCTTTTTGGCGCCCTGCTTATGCGGCTCTTCGTCTTTGGATAAAAATCCCATGTTTTTCCTTTCGTGTTGGTTTGGTTTTAAAATTTTAACTTACAAATATCGCGTAATCTATCTTGGTGCCACTCAATACTCTGTTTGACCGTATTGCCTAGAGCCGTATGCGGGCTTTGCAAAAACGCCCTACTATTTTTTAGGCTTGAGCTCACGTATTCGTAGCGTGAGATCACGTTTGCGCTGGAGCTTTGCGACACCGAAGCCGAAAACGAGTATGAATAAAGCGGCGCGGAGGAAGCGTAGTCGCTAAAGTGCTCTTTTAGATTTACGAATTTGCCCTCCGTAAAGGTCTTGCAAACGCCGCCGCTCGCGGAATACTCGGTGATTCGCAGCTCTTTATTGGGCGTAAAAACGTAGATCGTAAATTTATTTAGAGCTCTTTGCGAAATTTGATCCTTAGCCACGCCGACTCCTCTTTCGTCCGTAAATAGATAGAGATTGGAGCCCGCCTCTTCGTATTTTCCTAAGATCGCGTCATCTTTAAAAAGCACGCCGCCTGAAATTTTATACTCGGTGACGGTCTGCCCGTCGTAGCTCATCATCACGGAATTTTCCGGATGTAGCTCGGCTTGCGAATACTTTACCTTCATACAACCCGCAAGCAGCGCGACCGCCGCAAACAGCGTTAAAATTTTGATTTTATCCATAATTCCCTCGAAGTTTATTTGCAAAAATCGTCTAAGATCATAGTTTTAAGACCATCGATCGTCTTTTTGAAAAATCCAGCCACAGCCAACTCCTCCGCAATATATTTCGTATCTTTGCGATCGATCGCTTTTTCAAAATTCATATTTTTATATGCACTCAACGTTTTTGAACTCATATTTTGCACCGAGCTCTCGCTTTTTGAAATTTTGCCGTCCGCGTAAAGCCAATCGCCGTCTTTGAACATATTTGAAGTATAGTCGAAATTTACGTATCTGCCGGCGTTATAGACGCTGCAAATCCCATCTTTGTGCCAAATGCTAAATACCATAGCCCTTTCATCGTTAAAAAGATAAAATTTCATCCGCTTGGCATTCAGCGCGGACTTGTAGTTATTGCTGTAAGACCTACCCGCCCCATCGACGGCAATCGTTCTTATGTTATTTCTATATATCGAATACGCGCCTAAATTTCTGCCGTTTTCATACAGATCCTCACCGACAAATTTATAAATCATGGTTTTATTACCATCGTAAAATTTAAACTCCTTATCGCTCTTGGCCGGGCGTGATACCGCACATCCTCCAAGTAGTGCCGCCAAAACGGCAAAAATTATAAAATTTTTCATTTATTGCTCCTTAATTTAATTCAACCTTTTACGACTTTTCTCTGCAAAGCAGACCAAGAAGCGTAGCGCCGCTAAGTACGACGGATGTTTGCACGGTATCCGCTACTACAGAATTTAGCTTTTTTAAAAGTTTTTCATCTGCATAATATAATTTTTCATGAGCGAAATCAAACCTGGATGAAATTTTACCCATTCCTTTTCTTGACATCAAAACATCATAACTATACGCAAAAATCGGCTCGCCTCGTCCGTATATAGTAACACGCTCCTCTATATGTACATATTTTCCGCTGGATAATGCCTTGCAAACGCCGTCATTATGGCTATAAGAGATCACTTTAAGAAATTCATTAGGAACGAATATTATCTCCGTAATTTTTTTAGAATTATGTTCCTTTATCACACCGGGATCTATATAACCATTTTCCATTTCATCCGTATAAATGTGCATACCAAGTCCCGGCGCCGTAAGATATTTGCCTAACACTTTACCGTTTTTATAAAGCTTTCCGTTATGAGCTCGGTACTCAGTAGAAATATTTCCGTCATAACTTAGCAATACGCTATCTTCCGATCGGGCAATCTTGCTTTGATCTTTTTTGCTCGCGCATCCTCCAAGCAGTGCCGCCAAAACGGCAAAAACTATAAAATTTCTCATTTATCTCTCCTTAAATTCTAATCCTTCGCCGCACCTTTCCGCCGTCTCGCTATCCTATTTTAAAATTTCAAGACGCTTTGCGCCCTCAAATTTTAAAATTTGCTCGCCCTACTTCTCGCCGAAGCGCTCCTTTAAAATTTTATACGCCTCGTTGATCTCCTGAAGCTTCTTCGTACCCTCCTGGATGATCTCCTCGTCCGCGCCCTTGCCCATCAGGATGTCGGGGTGGTATTTTTTCACGAGCTCGCGATATTTTTTCTTGATCTCGTTAAACGTAGCGTCCTTAGAAAGCCCCAAAATTTCATACGGATCTCTTTTGCTTTTAGCAGAGCTTTGCGAGCCGCCCGAATAACCGCCGTATGAACCGCCGTATGAACCGCCGTATGAACCGCCGTATGAACCGCC
>CAUSCW010000097.1:0-3498 GCA_963530195.1 uncultured Campylobacter sp. | reverse complement strand
AGCTTGACGTAAACAACCCAGCTCACTTGGACGGCCTTGCGGATCGCATCAAAGCAGATCTGGGCGAGATTGATTTCGTCGTGCACGCAGTGGCCTACGCGCCGAAAGAAGCGCTAGAGGGCGAGTTCGTAAACACGAGCAAGGAAGCCTTTGATATCGCGATGGGTACTAGCGTGTATTCGCTACTAAGCCTCACGCGCGCGGTGCTGCCGGTGCTAAAAGAGGGCGGCTCGGTGCTCACGCTAACCTACCTAGGAGGGCCGAAATTTGTGCCTCACTACAACGTTATGGGCGTCGCAAAAGCGGCACTTGAAAGTTCCGTGCGCTACCTTGCTCACGATCTTGGCGCGCGCGGCATCCGCGTAAACGCTATCAGCGCGGGCCCTATCAAAACGCTTGCCGCAAGCGGAATAGGCGACTTTAGGATGATTTTACGCTACAACGAGATCAACGCGCCGCTAAAACGCAACGTCACGACGCAAGACGTCGGCAAGAGCGCGATGTATCTACTCAGCGACCTTGCTAGCGGCGTGACAGGCGAAGTTCACTACGTCGACTGCGGCTACAATATCATGGGCATGGGCGACGTGGCTACCGACGCCGAGGGTAAGACGATCCTTGCGTGGGATGCGGCTAAGGCCGAATAAGCGGCGTGCAAAAAGGCTAAATTTGACGCGCGCCGCAAAATTTAAAGGTAGAAAATGAAAGATTACATCTGCGTATTTGATTGCGAGACGATCCCAGACGTAGCGGCGCTGGTGCGGGTGCTGGATGAGGAAGCGGTCGCGGGCTGCTTTGAGCCTTTCGATAAAAAAAGCTTCGCAAAGCTTCTTGACGCGCAGCTTTCGCAAAAGATCGGCGGCGAGAAGCAAAGCGCGTCTTTAAATTTTGCTGTAAATTCGGCGGAGCAGAATTTTAAAATAGAAAATTCCGAGCAAAATTCTGCGCCTCAAAATTTTACGCAACAAGATGCTGCGCTTCAAAGCTTCGCCAGTGAAAATTCCGCTGAAAATCTCGCGCAGAGAAATTTTACGAGCGAAAATTCCATGTCGCAAAATACGGCGCCCAAAAATTCCGCGTCGCTAAATTTAACCTACGACGATACCGTGCCTCAAAGCTCCGCAGCACAGGGCTCCGCGGTAGAAAATTCCGCGCCGCAAAGCCCTGTGCCTCAGAATTTCGCGGCGGAAAGCTCTATGCCTCAAAGCTTCGCATCCCAAAACTCAAAGAGCGAAAATCATGCTTCAAATTCCGCGCAAGACGCCGCGTTAAACGCGCTAAATTTTAAAATTTACGGCGAGCAACCGATCTTTAATGCAGATAAAAGCAAAATTTTAAACCACAAATTGCTCTCGCTTAGGGCGATGGAAATTTTCAAAGAAAAAACCGGCAGCGAATTCCTGCCCGTCTGCTTCCACCGCGTCGTTAGCATTAGCGCCGTGATGGCGGACGGATTCGGTAGGTTTTTGCGCGTCTCGACGCTTGAGGGCGAGAGCGAGCGCGATAAAATCGCAAAATTCCTAACCTTCATCGAGGATTTTAATCCGCGCCTCGTGAGCTTCAACGGGCGCGGGTTCGATCTGCCGATGATTATGGCGCGCGCGATGTGCTACGATCTAAGCGCCGCGGCGTATTTTGAGACGAACGATCGCGATAGCAACAAGAGCAAATGGGAGAACTACCGCAGCCGCTACGACGGGCGGTTTCATCTGGATCTGCTCGATCACATCAGCGATTTTGGCGCCGTTCGCGGGCTCAAGCTCGATCATATCTGCGCTAGCGTGGGCTTGCCGGGCAAATACGACGTGCACGGCGATCAGGTTCTGCAGCTGTATTACGCAGGCGAGCAGGCCAAGATAGACGAGTACTGCAGATCCGACGTGCTCAACACCTACTGGCTATTTTTGAAATACGAGCTTTTGCGCGGCAAGATCACCAAGGATGACTATCTGAATTACATCGCGGTGATGGGCGAATTTTTGCAAAAAGAGTGCGCGGGTATGAGCTATACGCCCGTTTTTTGCGACTTTATAGAAAGGGAGCTAGCGGCATATGCGAAGTGAAATTTTTAAAATTTTAAAAGGCGCGATTTTGGGTGCGCTGTTTTTGCTCTGCGGGGCGATTGCGGACGAGGCTAAATTTAAACCGATGCTGCTTAAAGAATATGTCCCGGGCATGAATATCACGGGCTGGGTCGTTAGCGAGAAGCTAGACGGCGTGCGCGCGATCTGGGACGGTAAAAATCTGCGCTCCAGACGCGGCAAGATCATAAACGCTCCCGAGGGCTGGAGTGCGGGCTTTCCGCCGTTTTTCGTCGACGGCGAGCTATACACGGCGCGCGGAGAGTTTGAACAGCTCGTCTCGATCGTCTCTTCTAGCGTGCCAGATGAGCGGTGGAGCAGGGTAAAATTTTACGCGTTTGACCTGCCGAAGGAGCAGAAAAACCTAAGCGCGAAGATGGAAATTTTAAGAAATTTTATCGCCTCAAGCGGCGCGCAAAATTTACTCATCGTGCAGCAAACTCCGGTAAGCACGCACGCCGACGTACAGGCGTATTTTGATCGCGTCATCGCAGCAGGCGGCGAGGGGGTCGTGCTGCGCGATCCAAACGCGCTTTATGAAAGCGGTCGCAGCGATAAAATTTTAAAATACAAAAAGATGCACGATAGCGAGTGCAAGGTCGTAAAAATCAACCCGGGCTACGGCAAAAACGAGGGCAAGATGGGCTCGCTTAGCTGCGTGGATCTGCATAGCGGGGCGAAATTTAAAGTAGGCACGGGCTTTAGCGACGAAATGCGGGCAAATCCGCCTAAAGTAGGCACGATCATCACCTATCAATACCAAAACCTAACCCACGAGAAAAAGCCGCGCTTCCCCGTATTTTTGCGCGTGCGACCAGCGATTTAATCTAAGGGGCTATAATCGCATATTTTGATAAATTTGATCCGAAGGAGAAGAGATGAAAATTTTAATCACCGGCGGCGCGGGATACATCGGTAGCCACGTCGCAAAGGCGCTTTTAGAAGCAAACCGCCACGACGTCGTCATACTGGATAATCTTTGCAAGGGCTCGATGCGAGCGATCGAGGCGCTTCGCAATATAGGCGAGTTTGAGTTCGTGCAAGAGAGCTTAGAAAATACCCCTGCAATCGAGAAGCTTTTTAAGCGCGAGAAGTTTGACGCGATCATTCACTTTGCGGCGTTTGTCGAGGTTTTTGAAAGCACGCAAAATCCGCTAAAATACTACCTAAACAACACCGCCAACGCGATGAATTTGATCGCGCTTGCGAACAAATACGGCGTGAAAGACTTTATCTTTAGCTCCACTGCGGCAACCTACGGCGAGCCCGATATCCCGCAAGTAAGCGAGGAAACTCCGCAAAATCCGATCAATCCGTACGGCAGAAGCAAGCTGATGGTCGAGTGGGTGCTAAAAGACGCGGCGGCGGCAAATCCAAATTTTAAATACGGAATTTTGCGCTACTTCAACGTTGCAGG
>CAUSCW010000096.1:0-3735 GCA_963530195.1 uncultured Campylobacter sp. | reverse complement strand
GCGTCAAGATAGCGCTAAATACCTTTACGCCGCCAGCAGCTCCGCTCCCGCCGGCGCCAACTCCGCCTGCCCCGCCGCCTCCGGCACCGCCTGCCCCGCCGCCTGAACCTGTCGTCACGCCACCAGAACCGCCAAAACCGGTCGAACCGCCTAAGCCAATAGAAAAGCCAAAGCCGGTGGAGAAACCGAAACCAATAGAAAAGCCGGTGGAAAAACCGAAACCAAAGCCTAAACCTACGCCAAAACCGGTTAAAACGCCTGAGCCTGAGCCGCAAGTAGTGCAAGCGCCTCCGACTCCCGCACCGCCCACTCCTACGCCGCCGGCACCGCAGCCAAGTCCTGCTCCGTCGAAGACTAGCTCAAATTTACCGCCTAGCGGAGCGGAGACGGTCGGAGAGTTTAACTTCGCGACATCAGCCGGCGATGAGAGATTTTCTAAAATCCAAAGAGCGATACAAAAGCACCATAAATATCCTAAACGCGCCCAAAAAATGCGACATCAGGGCGTCGTAGAGGTTAGCTTTGTATTTAAAAAAGACGGTAGCGTCCGCGACGTAAAAGTGATAAAAAGTTCAGGCTTTGAAACGCTAGACGAGGCCGCAGTCGAGCTCATAAACCGTGCGGCGCCTGATTTTCCGACGCTTGATCGCGACTACGTCATCAAGATCCCCGTTAAATACAATATAACGTAAATTTAAGCCGTTTTTGCGGCTTAAATTTTATCTTTTGATTTTACAAATTTGATGCAAAAGCAAAATAAATTTTAATAAAAAGCATAAAAATAAGCCGTTCTAGTTACAAATTTAGCGCCGCTAAATCGGTTGCGATCAAATCAAATTTGACGTCGTAGCAGGAATCCAAATTTGCCAAATTTACGCCGAATTTAACCGACGCCGATAGGTCAAATTCTACCGAGCGATCTCGCTAAATTTTACTTAAACGCCCTTTTATACGAGTTTTCTATTAGCCCAGAGCATCCTAGCTCGCTCATCGCAGATTGCGCGAAATTTGGATTTCGAAGTAGCTCTCTGCCATAAGCCACCGCGTCGCAAACGCCGCCTAACAGCAGCGCCTCCCCCTCGGACGCCTTTGTTATGAGCCCGACCGCGATCACGGGTATGCCAACCGCTTGTTTTACGGCCTTAGCGTAGCTCGCCTGATACAGAGGCGTAAATGCCGGCGCGTATCCGTGCTCTCAAAAAGTCCGCACGCCGAGACGTGGATAAACGCCGCGCAAGGGATCTCAAGCTCCCTTGCCAACCGCACGCTATCCTCTAGGCTCCAGTCGCCCTTCACCCAGCTATCCGCGCTTATGCGCATGCTGGCGGAGATTTTTACCGCGGCTTTTATCTCGCTTAAAATTTCTTTTAGAAATCTCGTGCGATTTTCGAAGCTCCCGCCGTATTCGTCGTCTCGTTGGTTGACTCCAAGCGAGAGAAATTCGCTGATGAGATAGCCGTGTGCGGCGTGGATCTCGGTCGCGGAGTATCCTGCGCGTTGGGCTCTAACCGCGGCCCGGGTGAAAGCTTGCTTAACCGAAACGATGTCCTCTGCGCTCATCTGCCTCGGCGTTTTGTAGCTCTCGCTAAATTTTACCGCGCTAGGCGCGATCAGACCTTCGCACTCGCTTTTTCTACCGGCATGCGCGAGCCAGACGGCCATAGCGGGCCCTGTTTGACGCACCCTTTAATGAGTCTAGCGTGCGCCTTTAGCTGCTCGTCGTTCTACGGCCACAAATTACCGCCTATAGGCTAGGCCGCCGTAACCTAGGCGATGATGAGCCAGGCGTCTATAGCGCCTGTACATCGTAGTGCAGGCGACGGAAGCGCCTATGGAACAAAAATTAATTTACGCTCGGTTTTGCAAAATTTTATATGTTTTGAAGGTTAAAATTTTGCATTTTTAGGCAGATATTTGCCAAATTGGCTGCGCAAAAGGCAGGCCTCATATAGTCGGCGCGAAATTTTAGTTTGCCGTCGTCGCTTGAAATTTTAAATGCGACTTTCGCTACGAACATAAAAATTTCCTCTAAAACGAAATTCGGGCTTAAATTTTGCCGTATTATAAAATTTGACCCGAAATTTTAAAGGATTGCAGATTGATATTTATAGCCGACGCAGCAAAAATCCCCAACTCCGCCAAACTACGGAGTAGCCGAAATTTACGCACCCAAACGACTACGCCAAGTCCTTTAAATCCGTCCCGTAAGCGTCTTTTAAGCGCTTAACGTCTAGCTCGCGGTTTAGATTTACGAGGCGAAATTTGACCGCCTCCCACCACTCTTTGCCGTCGTATTCGCGTCGCACGAGCACCATATCGTCTAGCTCCACGCGCAGATCAAGCGGCACCTCATACAGTCCCCAGTCGTTATCGTAATCAGTCGCTTCGGCTAGCTGCTTAAATTTCGCTAGATCGATAAAGCCGTCCGCGCTGCCCACGGCTCTAACGTCGCTCCAAATTTTACTGTTTTGCGCCAAAACCAGCTCCAACTCGGCAAATAAATTCACCAGCTCGTAATCGCTTGATTTTTGTCGTTCTTCTAAATGCATTTTAAATTCCTTTAACGCAAAGCGCGTGAGATTGCTTAAATTTACGCGCGAGGTCGTGCGGCGCTCTAAAATCGTCGCAGTAATAGCCCAAAAGCCGCAAAATGTCGTCCCTAATAGCTTACAAGCGCTCGGTTAAAGCAGCTCCCGCAAAAGGGCGAAAATTTCGCTCTCAAGCGCCGGCGCACAGCCGCAATATAGATCAAGGTAAAACCGAGGCAAAACAGAAGCGAGGCTTTTTCAGCATCGTCGCTTCCGCGCAAAGCGGCGGGTCTATGGCGGCGTTTTGCCGTTTTATTGCAAATTTATTTATCAGGCGCGCGGTACCGGGCCAAAGTCCTCAAGTCGCGTCGCCCGGCTGCGGCCTTTACCGCATCGCAAGGCAAAACGCGCCGCTATAAACGAAATCCGCTATGTCTAGCTTAGCCGTCGCGCACGATTGCCCTTTGCGCCGCTTACTCGGCCTTGCTCGCATCCCACGCAAGGATCGTCTTGCCCTCGGCGTCGGTAGCCACGTCGCCCATGCCCATGATGTTGTAGCCGCAGTCGACGTAGTGAACTTCGCCGGTCACGCCGCTAGCAAGGTCGCTAAGCAGATACATCGCGCTCTTGCCGACGTCTTGCGTCGTGACGTTGCGTTTTAGTGGGCTGTTTACTTCGTTGTAGCGTAAAATCATCCTAAAGTCGCCGATTCCGCTTGCGGCAAGCGTTTTGATCGGGCCCGCGCTGATAGCGTTTACGCGGATACCGCGCGCGCCAAGATCGTGTGCTAGGTAGCGCACTGAGCTTTCAAGAGCCGCTTTTGCGACGCCCATAACGTTGTAGTGAGGCACGAATTTCGGCCCTCCGAGGTAAGTTAGCGTGAGCACCGAGCCGCCCTCTTTTAGCACCGGCAGCACCGCGCGCGTGAGGCTTAGCAGCGAATACACGCTTGTGCCCATCGCGATATCAAAGGCTTCTTTGCTCGTGTTTACGAACTCGCCCTCTAGCGCTTCTTTTGGCGCATAGGCCACTGCATGCACGACGAAATCTATCTCGCCAAGATCTGCTTTAATGCGATCTGCAAGACCGTCTAGGTGAACGGGATTGTTTACGTCTAGCTCATAGACGAATTTGCTCCCAAACTCCTCCGCTATCGGCTCTACGCGTTTTTTTAGCGCGTCGTTTAGGTAGGTAAACGCCATCTGCG
>CAUSCW010000095.1:0-4012 GCA_963530195.1 uncultured Campylobacter sp. | reverse complement strand
TAGATGCGAATTCACAGCTCAAGCTTTATTCTCGAGGCGGCGCGGATTTGTCCTTAGAATTTGAGCCGCGAAGCGAAGAGGCGGGTATTTCGCGAGTGAATTATCCAAACGGCAACAGCGTGGAGTATTTTTACTCGAGCAGGGCGCTAGATGCGGCGCAACTACACAAGGTGGAGATATTTTTAAAGCGGCTTGATGCGATGCGAGGGATCGGCTAGATGGCGCGCCTGCGCGCCGCAGCGCGGATTGAAATTTTATCACATCGCGGATCGCACCACGCAAATTAAAATTCTAGCGCATCGCAGATCGTGCCGTGAAAGTTAAAATTTTGATGCGCTATAAATCGCAGCGTAAACTCAAAATTTCGTCGTTTCGTAAATCGCGCCGCATAGACTAAAATTTCGGCGCGCTAAAAAATTTAACTCGGCTTGATGATTTAGAAGCGGCTTCGCGCGGTGCGCGAAAGTTAAAATTTTACGGGGTAAATGCTGCCTTCCCGCCGCCCAGCACGTAAATTTAAGATTTAACGCACAACGCCGCCGTACGACTTGAAACAATATAGCGTGAGAAAGACGCTATCGCTTCTTTAAATTTAATAACGTAAGCCGAGACGTTGTATATGGGGAGTTGCCTCGCGTCGCACGAACTATCGCTGCGGGTTTGAAATTTTAAATTTAGACTAGATCGTGAAATTTAGCATGCCGTACTGCGAAATTTCACCGCCGCCGAGAGAAATTTAGGCAAGGCGCACGGCGTAAATTTTAAAATGATTAAATTTTAAGGCGCCGCGCAGCCCGTAAGTCTTTTCTGCGGTAGCCAAAAGCTTGCAGGCTTTAAAATTTGAAATTCCAAAATTCGTAAAGCAAGATTTCGCGCCGTATCGTTTCGCGGACGAGATTTATCGCAAAATCCCACGTCGCGCAGAGTAAATTTACCCTACACCAAAGGCGCAGAGTAAATTAAAATGTATTAATAGGGGAATAATTTATTGCAATTTTAATCTAATTAATCTTTCAGCCCCCTCTCGGCTCTTTGCCTTTTTACGATTGCTGAACCGAGCATTTTCTCTTGATCAGCATAAAATTCTACGATTTCCTTAGCGTTCACGCAATTTTTATATGAGTTGCTTCCGTCTTTTAAAGTATTGAAATCACACTTTGCGTAAACCTCTTTAGCCTCATTTAGATGAATATCGTAATATTCCTTGGTCTTTACCTCGGTATCGTCACCGCAACCAACTAATAAAGCAGCTAACACCCCCCCCCAGAGGAACATTTTAGGATTTTTCATTTCATTCTCCTTGTTTGAAATTTTACCCGGTATTTTACTACCCGTTTACTTTAAAAATTTTAAATAGCAGGCGCACGCGTCGTTTTAACGCGGCTAGTTAAAATTCCGCTTTTAAAATTTACTCGCGCTTTTTGAAATTTCGTTTTAAAATTTTACTAGCGCGACGGAATTTTACAGAGTGAAATTCCGCGAGGCAGATTAGAATTCCGCCAGGCAGAATTCCGCATCGCTGCGGAATTCAAAATTTAAAAGCAAATTTAAAATTTGCGAGAGCTACTCCTCTATCTTTTTACCTGCGAACCGCACGAGCGCCCACGTAACGGCAAGCCCCATCGGTAGTGCGATCCAGACGCTAAGGCCTAGCGCTACGGGCAGATAGCCCGCCACCACGGCGACCGCGCCGACGGATAGAGCGTAAGGCATCTGCGTTTTTACGTGCTCGATATGATCGCAGCCCGCGCCCATCGACGAAAGGATCGTGGTGTCCGAAATCGGCGAGCAGTGATCGCCGAAAATCGCGCCGGTTAGCACACCTGAGATATTTACGATCATATAGGCGTGAAGCGCATCGCCCGAAAGCCCGTAGTGAAGTCCCACGGCGTTTGCCAAAGGTATGGCAAGCGGCATTAGGATCCCCATCGTGCCGTAGCTCGTGCCCGTCGAAAAGCTAATGAACGAGCCCAGCACGAAAATCGCTACCGGAAGCAAGAATTTAGGCGTGTTTTGGCTTAGCATATCGACTAGATAACGCGACGTGCCGAGCTCTTTGATGACAGAGCTGAGCGACCAGGCAAGCAGCAAGATCACGATCGTGACGATCATCGTCTTCCACCCCTTGATCCACGTAGAGATCGCCTCTCTGACGTCAAAAATTTTGCGGTAAACGCTCATAAATATAGACACGACCGTAGCAAGAAGCGCCGCTTGAAAAAGCGCGACCGACGAGTTCGCGTTGCCGAACGTCGCCTGAAGCGTTGCAAAGCTTAGCGGAGCGGCTTTTGCGGCTGCGAGAGCATCGCCTTCAAGCTTGCTTAGCCCGCTAAAATAAAAGCTTGCAAATGCGCCGCAGATTAACACTATAAGCGGGATAACGGCGTTTGAAGCTTGCGGCTTGATCCCCTCTTTGGGCTCTAGCGTTTTATCCTCTAGCTCGGCGATGTTAGAATTTTTAGAGTGGATTTCGCCGCTCGCCGCGCGCCTTTCGGCAGAGAGCATCGGTCCGAAATCCCTGCGCATGAACGCCACGTAAACTACGAAAGCAAGCATAAAAAGATTGTAGAAGCGATACGGCATGGTTTGCACGAAGATCGAGAAGGCGTTTACGTTTTGTACGCCGATCTGATCATATCCCGCTCTTATCAAAGAGACCTCAAGACCTACCCAGGTAGAAATTAGCGCGATACCCGCAATCGGTGCGGCGGTGGCGTCGATGATAAAGGCGAGCTTTTCGCGGCTGACTCTAAATTTATCGGTGATCGGCCTCATGACGGGGCCTACGATCAGGGCGTTTGCGTAGTCGTCGAAAAATACGAAAAGACCCATAACCCACGTTGAAATTTGCGCCGAGATACCCGTTTTAGCGCGCTTACTAATCCAAAGCGCCACGGCTTTCGTGCCGCCCGTCCTACTAATCAGCGCGACTACGCCGCCGATACAAAGCACCTGCAAAAGTACGCCCGCGTTGCCTTTGCTAGCCATCGAGCCCACCACGCGCGCGACCAGATCGGTAAAGCTGCCCACAAGCGCAGAGATCGGATTGTCGTTAACGACTGCTAGCATATAGGTGCCGCTAAAAACGCCGATGAAAAGCGATAAAATCACCTCTTTGGTGATAAAGGCAAGCGCGATCGCCACGACGGGCGGCACCAGCGTCCAGATGCCGAAAAGCTCGGCATTATGCTGTCTGGTCGCGTCATCTACCGCAAACGCGGCAACCGATAAAAACATTAGTAATAGAATTTTTTTCATTTTCTCGCCTTAAAATTTAATGCTTTTCGATAAAAAGCCCAGCCCAGCTCTGCTGCGTCGCCATCGCCTCTACGACGTTGATATTTACGCGACGGGGCATCGCTAGGCAGCTTAGCACGATCTGCGCGATGTCCTCGGGCAGGATCGCATCGACCCCCTCATACACGGCCGCAGCGCGCGCTAGATCGCCCTTAAAGCGCACCTCGCTAAACTCGCTCTTGCAGATTCCCGGCGCGATCTCCGTCACGCGGATACCAGTGCCGCGCAGGTCGTTGCGGATATTGCGGCTAAACTGCTTGATAAACGCCTTGCTCGCGCCGTAAACGTGGCTACCCGGATAGGGCCACGCGCCCGCAGTCGAGCCGAGATTGAAGATATAGCCGCTTTTGCGCGCGATCATAAGCGGCAGCACCGCCTTGGTCGAATACAGCACGCCTTTGATATTCGTATCGACCATCGTCTCCAAATCCTCTACGGGCGTCTGCGCGATCCCCTCAAGCCCGAGCGCGAGCCCTGCATTATTTACGAGAACCTCGACGTCTTTGAAATTTTCAGGCAGCGCACTCACGGCGTCAAACACCGCAGCTTTATCGCGAATATCCGCGGCGATAATGTGCGTGTTGCCTAGCTCGCCGGCTAGCTTCTGTAGCCGCTCCTTGCGCCGCCCGAGCGCTATGATCTTATAGCCCTGCGCGCTAAGAGCCCTGGCGATCGCCTCGCCAAAGCCGCTCGTAGCGCCCGTGATGAATGCCGT
>CAUSCW010000094.1:0-4060 GCA_963530195.1 uncultured Campylobacter sp. | reverse complement strand
GGCGTAAATTTATAGGTCGGATGTCCCCAGTAGGCGTTGGCAAAAGGCCCTAAATTTCCCTTTTTTACGAAGGCCTCGACACGCTCTTTTACCTCTTTTAGCTTATCTGCGCCCGTAGCGTAAGGCGTGTCGCAGTATTTAAACGCCTCATCGCTAGCCTTGTGCACGTCCGCGCTTAGAGCCGAGACCACGTCTACCCAGTCAAGTCCGTGAAGCTGATAAAAATGCACGGGATGATCGTGCATATAAAGGGCGTTGTTCATCAGGGTGCGCGTTAGCTGCGCGTTTAGCGGAGGCGTGATGCCTAGCGCGTCCTCGACGGCCATGATGCCCGCGCGGTAGTGCGAAAACGTACAAACGCCGCAAATCCTCTGCGTGAAAAATCCCGCATCCCTCGGATCGCGCCCCTTTACGACCTGCTCTATGCCGCGCCAAAGCGTCGAGCCCGAGTAGGCCTCTTTAACTACGTTATTTTCATCCACGACGACCTCTATGCGCAGGTGGCCTTCTATCCTGGTTATGGGGTCTATTACTATTCTTTGCTCGCTCATTTTTACGCCTCCTCTTTGTCTTTAGCAAAAATGCTTACCGCGGCGTGCGCTGCTATGCCGATGCCTGCGAGCGCTAGCACTCCGATGCCGATTTTATCGCTGACGTTATCGGCGCCTAGGCCTAAAACGGTGTTAAACAGCCTATCAGCCATCGGCTCCTCAAAAGGCCCCATCGTATCCCAAAAATCAGGCTCCGAGCAACCTATACAGCCGTGACCTGCTTGCACCGGCCAGCTAGTATGCTGATTAAATCTCTCGCGCGAGCAGTTATTAAACGTATATGGGCCTTTGCAGCCGACTTTATAGAGGCAGTAGCCGTTTTTTGCGCCCTCGTCGCCAAAGGTCTGCACGAACTCGCCCGCGTCAAAATGCCCCCTTCGCTCGCATAGATCGTGGATCCTAAGCCCGTAAGCCCATTTTGGACGGTTAAATACGTCAAGTGCGGGCAAAGTACCGAAAAGTATGTAGTGAAGGACGTTGCCCACGATATTTTTCTCGCTAGGAGGACAGCCCGGGACGTTTATGACCGGTTTTGAAGTTACTTTTGATAGGCCTACGGAATTTGACGGATTTGGCTTTGCAGCTTGCACTCCGCCGAAGCTCGAACAGGTACCGATGGCAAATATCGCCGCGGCGTTTTCGCTCGCGTGCTTTGCGTGATGAAGTCCGCTAAGACCTAAAGGACCGACGGTTAGATAGTTTTCCGTATCGCCCGTAGGTATGCCGCCCTCAACCAGCAGGATGTATCTGTCTTTGTATTTTTCAATGGCGCTTTCTAGATTTTCCTCAGCTTGCCAGCCTGCCGCAGCCATCACGGTTTCGTGGTACTCGAGGCTGATGTAGTCAAAAATCAAGCTATCTATACTCGGCGCATCGGTGCGAAGCAAACTCTCGCTACATCCGGTACACTCGGCCATGTGTAGCCATATCACGGGCAGTCTATCGCTAAGCTCGGCAGCTCTAGCCACTGTAGGCGCCATCGACGCAGGCAGCGCCATAAACGCCGTCATCGCACCCGCCCATTTCATAAAATCGCGCCTGCTAAATCCGCTTTTCTTCAAAGCTTCGCCGATCGATCCGTTTTTTAGAGCCGGAAGCGCGGCAAGAACGTTAAGCCTCTCGTTTATTCTAACCAGGATGTCATCTCTCATGCTCTCTCCTTGGAGTGAAATTTGCATTTTAGCATGTTTGATAAAAGAGTAAATTTGTCTTTAATTATTATCAAATAGCTTTAAATATTGAAATATTACAACTAAAATTTAAAATTCTATATTTAGTAAAAAAACTAGTTTTAATAATTAAGTATATTGTTATTTTAGTGATATTTTTGCAAAGAAAGCTCTAAAAATAATTAAAGTATAAAAAGATAAATTTAATAAAGTATTTTTACATTTTGATATTTTAAAACCAAAATCGCCCTATTTCTTAATTGGTTTCAAGGCTTTAAAATTTGAAATGCAAATTTACGACGTCAAATTTTACCCTGACCGCCTTGCATTTCTAAAATTCGCGCGCTTATTTGCATTATCTGCGCAAACACCGCTCCCTTTTGCGTTTCAAGCGAGGCCGCCATATCTTTTGCGTATGGATTTTTGCTCGCTTTTACTCGCTTTATCGCGGCTTCAAGCTCTTTTAGCCGTTTTTGCAGTTTTTCTAGCTGTTTTTTTAAGATATCTGCGCTGCTTTCGCCCTCGTTTGAGCCGCTAGGCAAATTTGACGCGCCGCTCAAAATATCGCCCCTATCGCTGCTTTGCAAATTTACGCTTTTTAAATTTGCCGCGCTAGTCGCTGCAGAGCTTTTGCCGACGCTCATCAAATTTGAATTTAAATTTATGTTTAGTTTTACATCCATCGCCGTGCCTTTAAATTTAAAAGTATATCGGCAAATTTGAGTAAAATTTAAGGCGCAACCGTAAATTTCGCTCTCAAATTTATGGATTTTAAAGAAGGCTCGGCAAAATCGCCCAAATCCCGCCGAGCCCAAAAAGCAAAGCGCCGAGTTTACTCCTTCGGCGCGATCATATCCTCAGGCACCACCCACGCATCAAATTCCTCGGCGGTTAGTATGCCCGATTTTATCGCTTCCTCGCGCAGCGTAGTGCCGTTATGGTGCGCAGTTTTGGCGATCTTGGCGGCATTTGCGTAGCCGATGTGCGGATTTAGCGCGGTTACTAGCATTAGGCTTTCGTGCAGTAGCTTGTCGATTTTCGCAGCGTTTGCCGTGATACCGCATGCGCAGTGTTTCTCAAAGCTTACCATAGCGTCGCTTAGCAGGCGGATGCTTTGGATGAGGTTGTACGTAAGCACCGGCTTAAAGACGTTTAGCTCGAAGTTGCCCTGGCTTGCGGCGACGGAAATCGCAACGTGGTTGCCCATTACTTGCGCCGCTACCATCGTGACGGCTTCGCATTGCGTCGGATTTACCTTGCCCGGCATTATCGAGCTTCCAGGCTCATTTTCGGGGATGTTTATCTCGCCGATACCGCATCTTGGCCCGCTTGCCAGCCAGCGCACGTCGTTTGCGATCTTCATCAAATTTGCCGCCAGACCGTTTAGCGCGCCGCTTAAAAACACCTCGGCATCGTGGCTGGTTAGGCCGTGAAATTTATTCGGATGGGATTTAAATTTAAACGCCGTGCCCGTTAGCGCGTTTAGCTCGTCGCTTACCATCTGGCTAAATTTCGGGTGCGAGTTTAGCCCCGTGCCCACCGCTGTGCCGCCGATAGCAAGCTCCTCTAAAAACGGCATAGTAGCTAGGATCTGCGCCTTGCTCGCCTTTAGCATATGCGTGTAGCCGCTAAATTCTTGTCCGAGCGTGAGCGGCGTGGCGTCTTGCAGGTGAGTGCGGCCGATCTTTACGATCCTCGCAAACTCGGCGGTCTTTTTATCCAGCGTCGCTTCAAGCTTTTCTATCGCTGGCAATAGCTTTTTTTGAAGCTCTAGCACAAAGGCTATTCGCATCGCCGTAGGATAGGTGTCGTTTGAGCTCTGGCCCTTATTTACGTGATCGTTTGGATGCACGAATTTTGCGTCTCTCGCGTCCAGTGCCGCCTTATCGCGGAAATTTAGCCCCAAAATCTCCATCGCGCGGTTTGAAACGACCTCGTTTAAATTCATATTCGACTGCGTGCCCGAGCCCGTCTGCCACACGACTAGAGGGAAATTTCCATCCAGTTTGCCGTTTAAAATTTCATCGCACGCCTGCGCGATCGCTTCGGTGCGAGGCTCGTCTAGGCGGCCTAGCTTACGATTAACAAGCGCGCACGCCTTTTTTAGATAGGCAAAACCCTCTATGACCTCTCTTGGCATCGTCTCCAGCCCTACTCCAATCTCGAAATTTTCGCGGCTACGCTGCGTTTGCGCTCCCCAATATTTCTCATTCGGAACCTTCACCTCACCCATCGTGTCTTTTTCTATTCTATATTCCACGGCTTTATCTCCTTTGCTTAAATTAGTATTTGAAATTATATATCAATTATCATAAATTTAATCTTTCGAGATTTTACGCG
>CAUSCW010000093.1:0-4147 GCA_963530195.1 uncultured Campylobacter sp. | reverse complement strand
TGAGCACCGAGCCGCCCTCTTTTAGCACCGGCAGCACCGCGCGCGTGAGGCTTAGCAGCGAATACACGCTTGTGCCCATCGCGATATCAAAGGCTTCTTTGCTCGTGTTTACGAACTCGCCCTCTAGCGCTTCTTTTGGCGCATAGGCCACGGCATGCACGACGAAATCTATCTCGCCGAGATCCGCTTTGATGCGATCCGCAAGGCCGTCCAAGTGAGCTGGGTTGTTTACGTCAAGCTCATAGACGAATTTGCTCCCAAACTCCTCCGCGATCGGCTCTACGCGTTTTTTTAGCGCGTCGTTTAGGTAGGTAAACGCCATCTGCGCACCCTGCGCGTGACAAGCTTCGGCGATGCCGTAAGCGATAGATTTGGCGTTAGCGACGCCGACGATGAGGCCTTTTTTGCCTTTTAAAATCATTATTTCTCCTTTCTATTTTTGCTTGGCTTTTTCTGCTTCGCAAGCTCGCAGCTGCAAGCAGAGCTACTTATTCTGCGTTAAAATTTAAAAAATAATGCTCACGAACCATATGTTCGCTCCGCTTATTTTTTAAATTTTGCCTTAACTAAGCGAAAAATCCTTCGCAATTTGACTTAAAATTCTACAAATTAAAATTTGCAAAATCTCGCAAAACGCCAAATTCGAAACCAAATTCGATAGCGGCAGTATCGTGAGATAGATTTTAATGTTGTGTAGAAATTTTAAGTCAAGACTAGGCGCATAGCCTGTCGCGGACTTAAAATTTCAAACTCATTAAAAGGCGCTCACGAGACGACGCGTATAAGCTCCAAAAACTTCGAGGCGTCCCAGCTTGCTGTGCCCACTAACACCCCGTCACAACCTCTTATCGCGCAAATTTTTGCGATATTTTCAGCATTCACGCTGCCTCCGTAAAGTAGCGGCGCAGAGCTTTTAGCGCGCAAGAAATTTAGCATTCTTTCGATCTGCTCGCACTGCGCGCTTCTGCCTGTACCGATCGCCCAGACAGGCTCGTAGGCTAGTACTAAGCTCGGATATTTCAGATCGATACCCTCAAGCTGTGCCGCTACAAACTCCTCGCTGCAGTTTTGCGCAAATGCCGCCTCATCCTCGCCGATGCAAAAGACGATGCGCCAGCCCTGCGCCACGGCAAAACCGAATTTTTCTTTTATCAGTTCCACGCTCTCGCCCAAAATGGCGCGCCGCTCGCTGTGTCCGATAAGAACAGTTTTGATGTCAAATTCCGCCAGCATATCGCTGCCGATCTCACCCGTAAAGCTGCCGTGCGCGACAGGATAGAAATTCTGAGTGCCTTGGGTAAAATTTTTCACTTTCGAGCAAAATGCGCTAGCAGGAGGAAAAACCAAAATTTCATCCTCGCACGAAATTCCGCCCGCTAAGCCTTCATCTAAAACTTTAGCGTACCGCTCAAAGCTAGCGCGGGTATGGTTGCATTTAAGATTCGCCGCTAGTATCATCGCAGCTCCGTTTTAGCAGTAAGCACTCGCACGCCCGGCAGCTCCTTGCCCTCGATGAGTTCTAAGCTCGCGCCGCCTCCGGTAGAAATAAAAGTCATATCATCAGCGTTACCAGCGCGTTCGACGACATCTGCGGTATCGCCGCCGCCCACTACGGTCGTGGCGTCACTATCTGCGATCGCGTGCGATATATGCAGGCTGCCGCGAGCGAATTTATCGATCTCAAAAACCCCCATCGGTCCGTTCCACCAGATCGTTTGCGCATCGTCTAGGGCCTCTTTAAAAAGCGCTACAGTTGCAGGTCCGATATCTAGCCCCATCCAATCGCTTGGAATTTCTTGCACGGTAACCTTTTTTGTAACGGCATCTTGCGAGCATTGTGGAGCTGCAACAGCATCGACGGGGATATAAATTTTAACCCCAAGCTCGCGAGCATTGCGGAGAATATTTTTTGCTTCCTCGATTAGATCCTCTTCGAGCAAAGATTTGCCGATGTCATATCCAACGGCTTTTAAAAACGTAAACGCCATGCCGCCTCCGATGATGAGCTTATCGACTTTAGGAAGTAAATTTTTAAGCGCCTGAAGCTTGCCGCTTACTTTGCTGCCACCCGTTACGGCTACGAAAGGACGCGCAGGATCTTTAATAAGGTCTTTGGCGAATTTTATCTCTTTTAGCAATAAAAATCCCGCCGCCTTATGCGCCTCATCGTAGAATTTCGTAATCGCCTCTACCGAAGCATGCGCGCGGTGGCATACGCCAAAAGCGTCGTTGATATAAAATTCCGCGTAGCTCGCAAGCCTCTTAGCTAATGCTTCGTCATTTTTGCTCTCGCCCTTTTCAAAGCGCAGATTATCTAGCAAAAGCACTTCGCCTTTTTTAAGCGAATTTACCTCAGCTCCTGCCTCCTCGCCCGCGACATCGGAGACAAATTTTATCTCACGCTCCAAAAGCCTAGATAGCCTCTTTACCACAGGCTTTAGGCTAAGTCTTTCTTCGTATCCGTTTTTCGGGCGCCCTAAATGACTGGCTAAAATTACCGCGCAACCCTCGTCTAAGCAATATTTAATCGTAGGGATAGACGAACGGATGCGACGATCGTCCGTAATATTGCAAAACTCATCCATCGGTACGTTAAAATCGCACCTGATAAAAACGCGCGCGCCGTCTTTAAATTTCAAATCTTTAATCGAAAGAATTTCACCCATCTTATTTCCTTCTTTTTGCCGCATATAAGGCTAAATCGATGAGGCGCTCGCTATATCCCCACTCGTTGTCATACCAGCTCATCACTTTTATTAGATTGCCGTCAATTACCTGCGTGCAGTCGCTAGCTACGATGCTGGAGTATTCTGAAGTACAAAAATCGCTGCTGACGCGACTATCGTCGTCTACGAGCAAAATTCCTTTCATCTCTTTAGAGGCATAGCGGCGGAAAATTTCATTTAGCTCCTCAGCACTCGTCTGCTTGCGCGTTAGCACCGTTAGATCAACCATTGATACGTTAGCCACCGGCACGCGCACAGATTGTCCGTGCATCTTACCGCTTAGCTGAGGAAGTACCTTACTAATCGCTTTTGCCGCGCCCGTCGTAGTCGGAGCGATATTAAGAGCTGCAGCGCGTGAACGGCGGAAGTCCTTAGCTTTTACATCAACTAGGCTCTGTCCATGTGTATAGGCATGAATCGTCGTCATAAGACCCTTTTCGATACCAAGCTCATCGTCTAGAATTTTTGCAATCGGAGCTAGACCGTTAGTGGTGCAGCTAGCGTTTGAGATGACGCGCTGTCCTGCATAAGCGCCCTCATTAACGCCGATTACGAAAGTAGGCGTATCATCCTTGGCAGGCGCGCTCATTACGACTACGCCGATACCGTTATCTATGAACGGCTTGCATTTTTCGCTCGTTAAAAACGCACCAGTACATTCAAGCACAGCTTCTGCACCATCGCCCGCAAAATCAAGCTCCGCAGGCTCTCTGGTGGAATAGACGCGGATTTTTTTGCCGTCTACGGCTATGCATTCGTCGCTTAGAATTTCTACTTTTTTACGAAACTCGCCGTGAACGGTGTCGTATTGAAGCAGGTATCTCGTAAGCTCGCGTTTAGCGGTATCGTTGATCGCCACAAGCTCTACATCGTCCCTGCTTAGCGCAATTCTAGCCGCGCACCTACCGATCCTTCCAAAGCCGTTGATTGCGATTTTTACTGCCATAAGGTTCTCCTTATTTGGGATGTTTTCAGCTGGAATTTTACTAAATTTGGGTTAATCTTTGATTAAATAAAAAGTCGCGAAATCTAGGATTTACTTTTTGGCTATATAATTCGCGAACTTTTTTTAAAGGAGAAAAAATGAGACGAATTTTATTCTCGTCATTAGCGGCAATCGCGCTTTTAAGCGGATGCAACCAACCTAAGGCCGATACGGCTCCGCAGCAAAAGCAAGAGTCCGTAGCGCATACGATCGTATTTCTGCTAGGAGAGACCGGAGATAAGCGCATCAGCCTTAGCTCGAACGATATGTTCGCAACAGGCGTGTTAACCGATGAAAAGGGTAAGAAGCATAATCTCAAACGCGCGGCTTCCGCAAGCGGCATAATGCTTACGAACAACGAAGGTATCGAGCTTCTTTTCAAACGCGGAGAGGGAGTGTATACACCGGGAAAAGGCAAGAAGGATATTCCGGTAAC
>CAUSCW010000092.1:0-4244 GCA_963530195.1 uncultured Campylobacter sp. | reverse complement strand
AGCGGCATGTGCATCGATTTGCAAATTTTAGGATTATTGCAAAAAACGTCCAAAAATTTATCGTCCATATGCAGCGGATGCGGGCTGGTAAAACGGATGCGCTCGATGCCCTCTATCTTGCTAAACCGCATGAGCAGGTCGCTGAAGTCGATTTTTTCGTGGGCATTAGAAAAGCGCTTGCCGTAGTTATTGACGTTTTGACCGAGCAAAAATATCTCTTTGGCGCCGCGAGCGGCGGATCTTTCGGCTTCGCGTAAGATGATTTGAGCGGGGATCGAAATTTCATCGCCTCTAGTCTGCGGCACAATGCAGTAGGAGCACTTTTTGTCGCAGCCAATCATTATGTTTATGAATGATTTATATGGCGAGCTTGCAAAATCGCCGAATGCAAACTCGCTCTCGTCGTAGTTTATGTCCGTGCTGATAAATTTTGGCGTACGTACGGCTTGCGAAATTTTAGATACATTTCTGGCGCCGAGTACGAAATCCACGAATGGTGCGCGCTTAAAAATCTCTCCGCCCAGATGGCTTGCGGTGCAGCCGCAAACGCCGATTTTGGAGCCCTTTTTTCTAGCTTTATCGAATGCGCCGATCTCGCTAAAAAGCTTATGCACGGGCCTTTCGCGCACGGAGCAGGTATTTATTAAGATCAGATCCGCGATATTTACGTCGTCGGTGATCTCGTAATCTTGCTCTTTTAGCTGCGCGATAATATGCTCGCTATCGCGCACGTTCATCGCGCAACCTAGGGTCTGGATGAAGAGGAGTTTGCTCAAAGGATATGCACCTCGTACATATACTCGTTTTCGTTCAGCCCGTATCGCACTATGCGCTGATACACGCTAAAACCCTTAGTGTCGAAAAAATCCACCAAAGCGGCTAAATCTTTTTGAGAATTTTCTCTATCCAGATAAAATATTTTTTGTCCGCTCTTTTCTACTTGGGCTTGCAAATCCTCGATCTTAACGCTTTTTGGCTTAGAGGCAAGCTCCGTTCTGGCAAGTTTTAGCTGCATGATCTATCCTTTCATTTATCTTTTTAAACCCGCGAGTTTAGCGAAATTTAGATAATAATTCGTTTAAATAAAAATAAAGTCAAAATTCCATATAATACCGCACTTCAAAATTTAAAATCCAAATTTAGTAGCACGAAATCAAATCTTAAGGAAAATTTATGGAAAAAATCACCGACATCATCGAGTCGATTGCAAATGAAAAGGGGCTTGAGCCCGCAGATGTCAAAGAGCGCGTCAAAACGGCGTTCATCCAGACCGCAAAAAGACTTTTCGGCGAGGAGTATCTCTACGACAGCGAAGTCGATCCTCAGACCAAGCGCGTTAAGCTTTACCAAAAGGTCCACGTCGTCGCTGATGATGATGAGCGGCTCGGCGATCACAACTTCATCGCGTTAAGCGAGGCCAAAAAAATAGGCGAAAACGCAGAGATCGGAGATGAGCTAAGCTACGAAATAAATATTGAAAACCTCGGTCGCACGGCTTCCGGCGTGCTAGCTAGAGAGCTAAATTTTCACATCCAAAGGCTGCTTGAAGAGAAAATTTTTGAAAACTATAAAAGCAAGGTGGGCACCCTCACCCACGGCACGGTCACCAAGATCGATCACGACGGCACGACCTACGTAGAGATCGAGGATACGAAGGCCTTTATGCCGCAAAAAAACCGCATCAAGGGTGAAAATTTCAAAGTGGGCGACGTGCTGCAAGCCGTCATCAAAAACGTAGCCATTGACAAATCCCACGGTATCAGACTGGAGCTTTCGCGCACCAGCCCGAAATTCCTAGAAGCCCTACTTGCCGCCGAAGTCCCCGAGATCAAAGACGGCAGCGTCATCATCCAAGCCTGCGCGAGGATTCCGGGTAGGCGCGCCAAGATCGCACTTAGCGCCGTTTCGCCAAATGTCGATCCGGTAGGCGCTACCGTAGGCAAAGGAGGCGCTCGCATCGACGCAGTGAGTAGATTTTTAAGCAAAAATTTGCAAGACGGAAGCGGCGGCGAGAGCATCGACGCGTTCGAATACTCCGCAAGCCCCGAAATTTTGATCACTCGCGCGATGGCGCCCGCGATCGTAAACTCGGTCAAAATAACGCAGGACGGCAAGGCGATCGTCTACGTAAACCCCGATCAAAAAAGCAAAGCGATCGGCAAAAACGGCCTAAATATCCGCCTCGCCTCGATGCTGTGCGGCTGCGAGATCGAGCTTATCGAAACCGGCTTGGCGAGTGAGAAAAAGGTATCCAAGGAAGAAGGTCTTAAAAATCTCGAAGCGCTTTTCGGCGAGCTGTAGAGCTCGCGCGCTTTGCTTTTGAAATTTTGTAAATTACGCCTTTTATAAAATTCTATTCTTTTGGGATTTTACGAATTGTAAATTTCGTGTTTTGAAAATTCTGCAGCAAGGCGGAATTTTGTTTCGCACGTAGAATGCGCAGAATCTGAAGCGAGCGGTAATTTTGCGAATTCGGTAGCTAGCGAAATTTATAAAATTTAATGCCCTGCGGAATTCTAATACGAAATTTTGCGGAGTACGGAATTTCAAAATTTAAAGTCAAAGCGAAATTTTGACCGAAATTTTACGGCACGGAATTTTAAGATCAAATTTTATTTATGCGCGGATTTAAATTGACGCGATATTTTAAATTTACACGGCGCGCAAAATTCCAACCCAAGCTAGGTCGTGCCTACCACTCGTATAAAATTTCAACGCCGCCGTAATGCCAAAACGCCTTCGGCGCGAGGTATTCGCCGCCTAGAACGGCTAAGCTAAGCTTAAAATATTGCGGAGAAAATTCCGTGATTTTTGAAATTTCTTGCTCGAGCAGCGTCGTGCAGTAGAGGTTCGCTTCGCCGCGAGGTCTTAGTGTAAAACCCTCGCCGACGCGCCTAAGTAAAGAAGCGGCGAGGCGCGCCTTTTGCTCCTCGCTTAAAAATTTCATCCGCACCGCGCCAAAGTCTCGCGCATGCGCCAAGAACTCGCGCATCGAAACAGCCGCGACGCCGTCTCGCTCGCCCTCGCCCGTCACGGCGTGCACTATCAAAAGCGGGCGTTCGCGCACGATCATGCCTATGTGCGAATATTTAAAATTCGTTGCGGTTGCGATTATGCGGCTGTCGGTGACGTCGCCCATGCGAAAGACGAGATCGCCCGTGCGTAGATTTGATAAAATTTCATCCGGTACCCACAGCGGCTCTTTTGCCGTAGGCGCGCGCGAGCGTCCAAAGCTCGCCGAGCCCGCCTAGAGCGAAGATCAGACAAACGAGAAACTTTTTGGCTAAAGCGAGACTTTCCATTTGCCGTCTTTTTTGACGAGTTTAACGCCCTCGGTGCGGTTTGTGCCGTTTTTAAAAGACACGACGACTTTCACGAGCGCCGATTTCTCGTCGCTATTTTGCAGCTCGCCCGAGACGCTCTTTAGCCCGCCACGCTTAGAGGCCTCCTCCTTGCCGGCACCTGCCATTTGCATCAGTTTGCCGTTTATCATCTGCATAGAGCCGTCGTCCGATCTGTCCTTATCGGGTATGCCTATAGCATCCACCAAAGTCTTAGAATCGCCCTCGTATAGAGCTCTGATGAAGTCCTCGGCTACGCCTTTCGGGTCGCTGCCGCAGCCCGCTAAAACGAATATAGCAATGAGCGCGAGTAGAAATTTTTTCATAAGCTCTCCTCGTAGAAATTTTGAGATTCTATATACAAACGATAAATATTTTTTTAAATTCAGATCTTTCTGCTCGGGGGAATTTATATCGCGTTTGGATTTGCGAAGGCGTATTCGGTCGTGCTTTTGCTGAATTAAAATAGAATTTTGCATTCGAAGGGAAACTCGTCTTGCCTCGGTAAAATTTTATCTTGCTGAAGCGAAATTTTATGGCAGTTTCTGTGAACCGCGTCTTGCGGCACACCACTCAAACGGCGCCCAAACTCATTCGGTAGCGTGCGAGGCAAGCTCTGCTTGTCGGAACTGAAATTTAGCCGTATTTTGCGGCTAAAATTTTAAAATTTAAATGTCGCCTTCGTGGGATTGCTCGCTCGCGATTTAGCTTTTTGCTGCGACGCTCGCGAAATTATAAACAAATTTTACCCAAATAGGGCTATAATCCAATAATTTATTTAATAAAGGAATATCATGGAGACATGGGCGGCTTGGGCGCTTGCATCAGCACTCTTTGCGGCGCTGACTGCGATATTTGCAAAAATCGGGCTTGAAGGCATTAACTCTCACTTCGCGACTTTTA
>CAUSCW010000091.1:0-4310 GCA_963530195.1 uncultured Campylobacter sp. | reverse complement strand
AGTGCAACGACAGCAACGGCGCGGTCAAGATCGCCCTTGCGCTTAGCGAGGCTACTGGCATCGCGGTAAACGACCTGCCGGTCTCGATCGTACTGATGTGGATGGAGCAAAAGGCGGTTATCATCCTGCTTGCGCTATTTAGCCTAGGCGTTAAGAATATCAACGTAGGCCCTACGGTACCTGAGTTTTTTAACGACGAAATTTTGGGCTTTTTAGTGCAAAATTTCGGCCTTCGCTTAATAAGCGGCGACGCGCAGGCGGATCTGAAATACTTTCTGGGCGAATAAATTTCGTAACGAGCAAATCGGGTAAATTTTGAATTCGGCAAAGCTCCGTTTTAAATTTACCCTTTATACGCCGCTTTTAGCGGAGCTAGCCGATCCACTCCGCGGTTATTTTGCGCCGACGCTCATATTTAAATTTCACGACTATACCGTCCGTCTTATTTAAATTTTAAAATCATATAATCTCGCCAAATGATTAGAAAAATTTAATTAAGTGCTTTTTTACACATTCAAATTCCAATCGTCTTTGCTATTACAATCCTTCTTTTTCTGTGCAAGTATTTATCTTATCCGCATCGCTTCCGCTTATAGTAATCCTATGGTGTGCCTCATTGATGCTTGATATTGCATAAAATTTTCCGTATTATCTCATTTTTCGCTATCAGATATTGCAATTTAGTGCCGTTAAAATTTTAAATAAATATAGTATTTTCACAGGATTTTTAATCGGGATTTAAATACGGATTTTAATCTAAATTTTACTCATAAATTTTGAAATTATTTTATGAGTGCATGGCGTACGGCTTGTGGGAATAAAATTTTAAGCAGATTTTGTGCAAAATTTCAAAATGCGGCCCAAACTTGCAAGCAGATAAATTCGCTGTAGCCTTGCGTTTAGAATTCCGTGCTAGCGATAAATTTTGCATCTTTACGTTGGTGCAAATTTTAAAATTTTATGCAGGAGATAAAATTATAAGCCGTGCAATGCATGAATTCTAAAATTCCACATCGCCTATAAAATTCCATGCCCCACACGACACATAAATTTTGAAAATTTTAAAATTTCACGCCGCAGATAAAATTTAGGAATTTCCTTTTGCGGTAAAATTTTAAAGCTCTGCCACACATCCACTGCCGCGCGGCGAGTTCCAAATCCGTCTAGAACTTAGATTTTCCTCACCAACTCGGGGATTATTGCCTCAAAATCCACCCCTTCGTAGTCCTTACGCTCCTCGTCACTCATCGTCTCTTTGATCGTGCTGACGACGAAGTCCGCAGCGATTCGAACCGCCGTTTCCAACGACTTGCCGCGCATTATCGCGCCAAAGGCTACGGCTGCGAAAATATCGCCGGTGCCGTTAAATTTAACCGGCAGCAGCTCGTGAAAATACTCGTTCGTCCTGCCCATGCGCGCATCGTAGCTGAAAACCCCGCACTGATCGGCGATGTAGCCGATACCCTTTAAAATGACCTGTCTAGCGCCCAGCTCTCGAAGCCTTGCAAGCAGATCCATGATAAAATCCCTATCCGCGTCCTCTCGGTACGGCACGCCGGTGATCGCGCAGGCCTCGGTGATATTAGGCGTGATGACGTCGGCCTGGGCGCACAGAAGCGCCATCATGCGGGCAAAATCCTCATTAAAACCCGGATAAAACACGCCGTTATCGCCCATACAAGGATCGACCAAAATGGTCTTGCCCGCGCCGCCGAAGCTCGCAAATAGCTCGCCCATAATCTCGATCTGCGCCGACGAGCCCAAAAAGCCCGTATAGATGCCGTCAAACACCACTCCGCGATCTTTCCAGTGCGCCATGATCGCGCGTATCTGCGAGCTTAGATCGCAAAAAGTATAGCCCGAAAAGCCCGTATGCATCGATAAAACCGCCGTAGGGATCACGCTCGTGCTCATCCCCATTGCGCTTAGTATCGGCAATGCGACGGTCAGCGAAACCTTGCCCACGCAGGATATATCTTGAACGGTAAGAACTTTTTTCATCACAATTCCTAAAATTTTTGGCTCTATTTTACCGCTATTTATATTAAAAAGGCGAATTTAAATAAAATTCACTCTACGAATAGTCTAAATTTATAATATTTTTGGCGTTTTTCCGCTAAATTTTAAATTGAGTTCGCCGTAAATTCGGCGTATAAATTTAAAAAAGGCAAAAAAATGATAACCGCAAAAGCTCTTTACGCATCCGCTCGCCTTAGATCGCTACCGCTTAGCGTCTCGGGCGTGTTGCTCGGTAGCGGCGCGGCATACGGTGCGGGCGCGTTTAGAGCCGATATTTTTGCGCTGGCGCTGCTTACGACGCTGCTATTTCAAGTGCTAAGCGACTACGCCAACGACTACGGCGACGCGGTAAAAGGCACCGATGACGATGGCAGGCTGGGGCCGCGTCGCGCGATCCAAACGGGACAGATGAGCGCGGCCGAGATGAAGCGCGTCATCGTCGCTACGGCGCTGCTTTCCGCGCTTTGCAGCCTCGCGCTGAGCGTTTTGGCGTTTGGCGAGCGGTTTTATCTCGTGATGCTATTTTTGGCACTGGGCGGTGCATCGATATATGCCGCGATCCGCTACACCGTGGGTGTGGGCGCATACGGCTACAAGGGACTCGGCGACGTTTTCGTGTTTTTGTTTTTCGGGCTTTTGAGCGTGCTGGGCTCGTATTTTTTATACGCGCGATCGCTTGATGCGGCGCTGCTGCTGCCTGCGTGCGCGTGCGGGATGCTAAGCACCGCCGTGCTAAATCTAAACAATATGCGCGACATACAAAACGACGCGCTCAAGGGCAAGCGCACGGTCCCCGTGCGTATCGGACTGAGCGCAGCCAAGCGCTACCACTACGCGCTGATCGCGGGCGGGGCGGGGCTAATGCTCTGCTACTCGTTTTTGCGCGGCGAGCCTGGCGTAAAACTACTCTACATAATTAGCTTTGCGCCGCTTATTAGGCACCTATTTTTCGTTTCGCGGGTGCGGGAGTGTCGCGACTTCGACGGACAGCTAAAGGTCGTCGCGCTCTGCACGTTTGCGATGTCGGCGCTGTTTTTCGTCGGGGAGATTTTGGACTAAATTTAAACGCCGCGCGGATAAAATTTACGTCGGCACCGCAGCAAAGTCCTCTCGCGCAAAAGCGCTTTGTACGAGTTCCCCTAATCTTGCAATCAACCTGCTTGTCGCACAGCAAAGCGTCTGCGGCAAGCTCGCTCAATGAAAACGTCCATAACATATCTCTGTCCGCCTGATGGCTACCGCAATAAAATTTAAGGGGGCAAACTCTGGATCTCCGCGCCGTCTTGTATAGTTAAATTAAGCGAGCAATACCGCTCTTAAGTCCATACAAGCCCCATCACACCACGCTTTAATTGCCGTTTTGACGACAGGCTGCCCGCCTTTTGCGTCAAATTTAAAAACTAGAGCATTAATTCTACAAAAGGCCCGCGTGTTTGGCGCGGTAGGTTTTGTGCTTATTGCACTGCGGTAGTTCGCACCGTAAACGCTGCTTTAGCCCTACTTTTGAGCCTTCGCGCCGCTAAAATTTTACTAAATTTTACGCACTGCCTCTTTGAAACGACGCTTGCAAAGCCATATCTCCCTGCGCACAGCTCTCTAAAACTCGAAGCAATCTTGCACGTTGTTTAGAACTTCGCAATCGCAATACCCGCCGTTTTGCTCGCAAAAATTTAGGACCGCCGTTTCATTCGATGCGCGGCGGGCTCGCAAAAACTCCAACGTGAGCCTATGCGTACCGTCGCAGTCGCGATGCGCCAAGCCCTCGCCCAAGAACTCAAATAGCCCCTCAAACTCGGCCCTACTCATCGGCAGGCTTTTTTCAAACACATCTCGCTGCCGCTGCGCCGCGAGCTTTTTTGAGTTCCTTTTTTCTGGATTTTTCCACTCTTTCTCCTTTGTTGCGCCGCCTTGCCGCATGGATATCCTTTGGGCGTATTAACCTCATACCTATCGTCCTCTGCCCCAAGCGGCATGCAAATTTCATCCAAACCGTGCACTAGCTCGTCTATACCGAAATAACGCTTATTAATTTTAGCAGAGCGAAATTATAACAAAAGCAGAGCGCGAAATCGCAAATCCGCATGATTAAATTTTATCTAGAACAAAGAGCTATGTTTTCGGCTAAATTTTGTCGTACCGAGGGATAAAATTTGCCGAATTCGGATGAAATTCTATCGAGTAGATGTGTAGAATTTGACCATAAACTAAAACAAAAGCGGTCGCGCCCAAAACGCGACCGCTAAATTTTAAAATTTTACTTCTCAAACGCCTTTTCTAGGCTAAACGGAAAC
>CAUSCW010000090.1:0-4448 GCA_963530195.1 uncultured Campylobacter sp. | reverse complement strand
GCGGCGCAAAAGATAATGCAAGAAATTTACAAACTAAACGTGCCGCTAAAAACGAGCCTAAATGTGGCGAAGGATTGGGGGGAGCTGAAGTAAAACGGCAAATTTGAGCGTTTAGTCTGCGTCAAATTTGCCGGCTAAGCTTGTGAGCGCAACGACGATAAATTTAGGTAAATTTTCTCCTCGGTAAAGACGGTTGCAGGCGGCAAGATGTGCGACTACGGTGTTTTTGGCGCACTAGGTTTAAATTTGCCCGCTTTTATTTGGTGTAAATTTTTTAGCTTGGCTAGCTACTACTGGCTAGCAAAAGCGTGCGCGGCAAAATAAATTTTGCATTTTTAATTAGCCTTGTTGTTTGCGGCTTGGTAAAATTCAGCGCAAAAATCCCTGCTTGCGCAAAAATTTTTCTAAGCTCACGGTAAATTCTGCGTAGCCCGCAGTGTTTGGGTGGATCTGATCGGACATCAGTCGGCTATGCTTCATCACCTCGCCCCACGCGTCAGAGAGTAAAGGTATGTCGTGCTCCTTGGCTAACTCCTCATATAGCTCGTGATCGCTAAATATCCCCAGAGCCGCACCCAAAGTTAGCTTGGGAACACCGATCAGTACCGCGTGGATGCCGCTCTCTTTTACCGTGCGCAAGATGGCGGCGATATTGGCGCGCGTGGCGGAGCTGGGCTGTCTGCGCAAAAAGTCGTTGCCGCCGATGCTAACTATCACGAGTGCCGGCTTATACTCTCGCAAAAGTGCTGGCAAACGCGCCAAAGCCTGCGCGCTAGTATCGCCCGAAACTCCCGCGTTTATCACTCGCCAGCCACTCAAGCGCCCTAAAAGCGCCGGCCACGCGCTCTGCTCGCTAGTGCCCACTCCCTGCGTGATCGAGTCGCCTAGAGCCACCACGACGCTGCCGGCCGGTAGCGGGCGTTCTTTGCCCTTGCCGCCGCAAGCCGTGATAGATAGCGCAACGAGCGCGGCAAGCAGTATCGCGTAAAATTTTCTCATGAAAGCTCCGTTAAGTGTCTATTTTGATTTATAAATAAAAACCGTGCCGCGATCAATTTAATCGTCGTGCGGGGAAACTCGCTCAAATTTATAAATTTGCGTAAATTTAAGATACAAGCCGTCGCGCGCGAAAATTTGCACTAAATTTTAAAATTTAACGCAAATTCTAAAGCAAATTTCATTCGCTTTGCCGCAGCGTTTGCTGCCCCCCTGCAATACGCCCAAAGCCTCTTAAAATTTAGCGACAACACGCAAGAAATTAAAACAAGGTTCGCTTAAATTTAGCTACTTTATAAACCTGACCCGCGGTAAAATTTCAGCCAAAGCAGCGTAATTATATTTTCGTTTGCGCCGTAAAGATGCGGGTTTAAGGCGGCTAGCAAAAGACTAAACCTAGCCAAATCGGTAAAATCGCCGCAAAGCCTAAATTTAGTATTCGTCGCTGCGAGCAAAGCGGAGATCTGAGAGGAGATCGCTTTGCTTGCGCGCTTATGGGTTAAAACTAGCTCAAAACGAGACCGCTAATCTGCCGAATTTGCACACATTATAAAATGAAACTAAAATTTCAAATCTAATTTAGATATTTTAAAAACAAATTTCGGTAATATTGCGTTAGGCAAAAATTTTATCCGAAAGGAGCTGTTATGAGCGGTATTGCTCTCATCGTCTGCTTCGTCATCGCGGTCGTCGTTATGATCGTGCTGATTTCTAAGTTCGGGGTTCACCCCTTTATAGCGATCATGCTCGTCTCGCTCGCTCTAGCCGTCGTCGCGGGTATCGACCTGGTCAAGGTTCCCGCGATCATTGGAGAGGGATTTAGCGGGATATTTAAGAGCATAGGCATCGTCATCATCCTGGGCGCGCTCATCGGTATGGCGCTCGAAAAGACGGGCGCGGCGCTAAAGCTGGCCGATATGGTCGTGCGCTGCGTAGGCGACAAGCGCCCCGAGCTAGCCATGCTCATCATGGGCTGGATCGTTGGTATCCCGGTCTTTTGCGATAGCGGCTTTGTCGTACTCGATCCGATCCGCCGCGCGATAAAGGAAAAAATCGGCGCCAACCCCGTAGCTATGGCGGTCGCGCTCTCGTGCGGCCTATACACCTCGCACGTATTTATACCGCCGACGCCGGGCCCGATAGCAGCCGCTGGACTCGTGGGCGTAGGTCACAACCTGCTGCTAGTCATCGCCGTGGGCGCGGTTGTTTCGATACCGGTTCTCATCGCGGGCTATCTTTTTGCTAAAACCATCGGCGCAAAAGTGAGCCTAAAGGAAGATCTTGCCGATGTGGGCAAGAGCTACGACGAGATCATCAAAGAGCACGGCAAGCTGCCTTGTGCGTTTTTGAGCTTGGCGCCGATTTTTATGCCGATTTTGCTGATGGCTTTCGGTTCTCTTTTTAATATTTTAAATAAAAAAGGATTTTTCGTCGCCTTCGTCGCTCCGGACATTTTAGAAAAAGATCCATCGGCGACGGCATGGTTCGTAAAGGTTATATTATTTATGGGAGATCCCGTAATTGCGCTTGGCGTGGGCGTGCTATTTGCCGTTATCTTGCTGGCTAAAACGGGCAAGCTGGGCGAATTTAACTTCATGACCAACGAAACGCTAAAGATCGTGGGACCTATCCTTTTTATCACGGCTGCGGGCGGCGTGCTAGGTAACGTCATCGCTAAGGCCGGCTTTGTAGAGTATATGAAGGCAAACGCTCATCTCATCGGCACCGTTGGTATATTTTTCCCGTTTGTTATCTCTGCCATCATCAAGACCGCTCAGGGCAGCTCGACCGTGGCGCTTACGACGACGGCCTCTATCATGGGACTTTTCACCGATAGCGGCTCGATGATGAGCGCGCTCGGACTCACGAGCGAGATGGGTGCGGTGCTAACGGTGATGGCGATCGCTGCGGGCGCGATGACGGTTTCGCACGCTAACGATAGCTACTTCTGGGTCGTTACGAACTTTAGCAAGATGTCGCCGGAGCAGGGCTACAAGACCCAGACGATGCTTACCTTTATAATGGGTATCGTGGGTATGGCGAGCGTTTGGGTGGCGTCGCTGATTTTACTGTAAATTTGACGGCTAAATTTGAGCGGCGGGATTTGGGATAATTAAATTTGAGTGCGGTTTCGGTACAGCGAGACTGCACTCTCTGCGGTGTGAACGGTAAATTTTCAAATTTGTCCGCCCAGACCCGCATCTTGAAAATGCCAAATTTGATTTGGTTAAATTTAGCATTGCGCATTAAATTTAATCTTTCTTGTTAAGGGGGAAGGGGCTTGAATTATGCTCTGCTTGCGGTTGCGAGGCAAAGCTGAAGCAAAAGAGTTCCCTTCCCCCTTAACAACCCCCCAACCCCTACGACGTGAGAGGTTGCTGCACTGCGTGCAGGTTTATGTGGCGCTATCGCGCGGCACGTTTTTAAATTTGCAATGAAGCCAAATTTGGCTCGCGATTTAAAACTAAATTTGATAAAATCAGACCGTAGAATTTAAGGCGAAGTATTTTGAGATGATTTTTGGGGTTGCGCAGATAAAATTTAGCGTAGGCTGGACTTCTGTTTGCAGTTGCGAGTGCAACGAAGCAAAGATAGTCCGCCGAGCTAAATTTTAGCTAGCTCCGCTTCTTGCAAAGCAGTGAGCGAAGCGCAACTGAAAAAGTGCTCAAAAGACAAGCCACTAACAAAAAAGGAAAACATGATGAAAATACTAATAGCAATCGACTCTTTTAAGGGCTCTTTGAGCTCCCTCGAGGCCGGTAACGCCGTAAAAGAGGGCATCGAGGCCTTAGGGAGCGAAGTGGACGAGGTGGTGGTAAAGCCCATCGCGGACGGCGGCGAGGGTAGCGTGGTGGCGCTAGCGGACGCGCTAGAAGGCGAGTTTATCGACGTTATCGTGCAAAATCCTTTCGGCGAAAAGATCCCCGCCAGATACGCGCTAGCAGGCGAGCTGGGTATCCTCGAGATGGCGTCTTCTAGCGGTCTCATGCTGGTGGAAAAAGAGCTCCGAAACCCGATGAAAACGAGCACCTACGGCTTTGGACAGATGATTTTGCATGCTATTAGCAAGGGTGCGCGTAAATTTATCGTCGGTATCGGCGGCAGCGCGACGAACGACGCCGGCACGGGTATGCTAAGCGCGCTTGGATACGAGTTTTTTGACGAAAACGGCAAGCTGCTCGAGGGTAAAGGCGAAAACCTCATAAAAATCACCAAAATCTCAAACAAAAACGTAGCCCCTGAGCTGCAAGAGTGCGAATTCCTCGTGGCTTGCGACGTGGATAACCCGCTCTTTGGCAAAAACGGCGCAGCCTACGTTTACGGACCGCAAAAGGGTGCGGACGAGCAGATGGTAAAGGATCTAGACGCTGGCCTCATTAGCTTTGCGAGCGCGACGAGCGAGCACTTTTCGAGCGAATTTTGGAACTTTAAGGGCGCAGGCGCGGCAGGCG
>CAUSCW010000089.1:0-4494 GCA_963530195.1 uncultured Campylobacter sp. | reverse complement strand
GCGTAGAGCCCGCGCTCGTTTTGCTTCACCGCGCCCGCATTTAGCGCGTCTTGCGGTGGAATTTCTTCGTTTTGCAAAACCCTGATCGTCTGCGCGCTAGCTCCAGCGTAGCCAAGGCCGAATTTGCGAATAGTCGCATCGCTTAGGCCGCGATCGTGCAGGTATTTCACGGCGGCGGGGTTTTGATAAAGGCAGCTTTGATAATAGGCGTTTAAAATCCCGAGCACCTTCTTCTCTTCGCTGCGCTCCTGGACTTTGGCGCCGGTGTATTGCAGCGCGAAATTATACATCCCCGCAAGCTTTTCGACCGCTTCGGGAAAGCTTATCTTTTCGTAATCTTGGATAAATTTAATCGCGTTGCCGCCCGCTTTGCACGAAAAGCAGTGGAAAATTCCAAGCTTGGAGCTCACGCTCATGCTCGGGTGCGAATCGTCGTGGAAGGGGCAGACGCCCACGAAATTTGCGCCGCTGCGCTTAAGCGGGACATATTTTTCTACGACGTCTACGATATCTACGGTGGCCAGCAGATTTTCTATGCTTTCGTTTTTAATCATAAGCGAAATTATACCCGCACTTTGCTATAATTGCCCTTTATTTTTGCGACGAGGTTTGATTTGGATAATTTTTTCTTAGACGATCGCGACCCGATTTTCGGGCTTATCATGCTGATAAGCATAATCTTGCTAGTGTCGATTCTAAGCTACATTTGGGGAGTTTTTTCTAAAAAAAACGAGAGGCAGAGTTTAGAGAATTTTATCAAAAAATTTGACACCCTAGACGCGCTTAGCACCGAGCACAGGCAGCTTTTAGCAAGCCCACAAATAGACATCCCTACGCTTGGAGTTTTAGCTAGCTCTTTCGTCAAAAGCGGCGACTTCGAGCGCGCGATAGAAATTTATCTAATCGCGCTAAGTAAGGCTAGCGGCGGCGTGCAGAGGGAATTTATCCTTACAAATCTCGGTATCGTATATTTCAAAGCGGGCTTTTTGGGGCGCGCCGAAGAGGTGTTCTTGCAGGCACTGAAGCTGCGCCCCAGAAACAAAGAAGCCCTTACGCATCTTACGGTGATTTATGAGCGGCTGAAGCGCTTTAATGAGGCGCTTGAGGTGCTTGACGCGCTGCGCGAACAGGATGCCGAAGTATACGCCCAAAGCCAGTTCGAGCGCGCCCAGATCATCGCAAACGACGCCAATACGCCGTTTAATAAAAAGATTGCTAAAATTTCAAAGCTAAACTTCAAAGGCGCGGGGCGGTTCTGCATGGAGCTTTTTATCAAAAACAAAGAGCCTATGGAGGGCTTTGACCGCTTCCCGCCGATCGAGCAGGCGATCGATCTGATCTATGATTTCCCTGCGGCGGTAAATACGCAGGACGTGGAGTACAACGCGCTTTTTTACGCGCTCGGAAGAAGCGATCAAAAGCCGCAGAGCGCTAGTAAAATTTTTGAGATCAATGCGCTTATGGCTATGAAGGACGCGGGCTTTGAGGACGCGGGGCTTAGCTTTAGCTACACCTGCGCGAAGTGCAAAAGCTCGGTGGGGCTCTTCTCGCACCGCTGCCCGGTCTGCTACGAGCTAGGCAGCATGGAGATCAGAGCGCAAATTTCGGAGAAAACCGGTGAAATCGGTCAAACTTTTTAGCGACGGCAGCTGCCTCGGAAACCCTGGAGCGGGCGGCTGGGCTTACATCTTGCAATACGGCGACGCGATAAAAAAGGCAAGCGGCGCAGAAGCGATGACAACGAATAATCAAATGGAGCTAACGGCCGCTATAATGGGGCTTAGCGCGCTTAAGCAGCCCTGCCGCGTCGAGCTTTTTACCGATAGCGAATATGTCGTTAAGGCGATAAATTCCTGGCTCGCAAAGTGGGTCGTTACCGATTTTAAGGGCAAGAAAAACGCAGATCTGTGGCGTAGATACCTTGCGGCGGCGGCGCCTCACGAGATCAGGGCCTCGTGGGTCAAAGGGCATGCGGGTCATCCGCAAAATGAGGAGTGCGACGCTATGGCTCGCGCGGCCGCAGAAGCGATAAAAGGCTGAAATTCTACGGCAAAGCTCGCGATTGCGCGGATTTAGCATAGATTTACCCGCGTTTGCTTTGCACACAGAGCCGCTTCGGCGTAAATCTTATCGCCCGAAGCCGGTTTTAGCGCATTCGTTCACGCAATCGGGCTCTTGCATTTGCGACGGTTCTATTTTTGGCGAGGATTTCGTTTGCGACAAGTGAGCCTTAGCGCGGGCTGCGTTAGGATTAGCGGGCTAGGTTTAAATTTTATTCGCCGCAGATTGGCGCTAGCGCGTTTCATTCGGCGTTAGTGCAAATTTAGTGTGGGTTCTGTTCGCATTCGTTCGTTTCGCTTGCGTAGGTTTTGTTCGCGCCAGATGTCGTTTGCGTGCGGACCGCCGCTGATTTCGTAAAATTTTATAAAAAAGGGCAAAGATGCAAAATTTAGAAAAATTACAAGAAAAACTGGGCTATAAATTTAAAAATTTAACCCACCTCAAGATCGCTCTTACACACAAAAGCGCCAAAAACGGACACAACAACGAGAGGCTGGAATTTTTAGGCGATGCGGTGATGGATCTGATCGTGGGCGAGTATCTTTTCAAAAAATTTAGCAGCGATGAGGGCGATCTGAGCAAGCTGCGCGCCGCGCTCGTGAACGAAAGCAGCTTTTCTAAATTTGCAAAATTTTTGGGCATCGGCGAGAACCTGAATATGTCGCTGTCCGAGGAGCGCAATGGCGGGCGCGAGAAGCCCTCGCTGCTTTCGGACGCGTTTGAGGCGATAATGGGCGCCGTCTATCTTGAGAGCGGGCTGCAAAACACCGCCCGCATCGCAACTAAAATTTTAGAAATCCTCTATCCGCGCATCAGCTTTAACGAGCTCGTGCGAGACTACAAAACCGCGCTGCAAGAGCTCACGCAGGCAAAATTCGGCGTCACGCCCGAATACGTCCTTTTAGGCTCGAGCGGCCCCGATCACAAAAAAAGCTTCGAAATGGCGGCGCTCGTAGGGGGCAAGCGGCTCTCATCCGCCATGGGAGCGAGCAAAAAAGAGGCTGAGCAAAAATGCGCGCAAATCGCGATCGAGCTTTTGCAAAACGGCGCCTCGCACGGCACTAGCGCAACAAATAGCGAGCAAACAGCATGCGGCGACGCACAAAGCGGCGCAAACCGCGCTCAGGACGGCAAAAAAGGCTCAAGAAATGGCGGCGGACGGGTGCGGGGCAGCGCAAAGAGCGACCGTGCCGGCACATCGGGCGGCACGCCGAGCGTAACCTACGCGCCCGAGCGAAACAAAAACGCCGAACAAAACGGGCGCGATACGGACAAACAAGGCGGCGGCGATCAAGGAGACGCGCTATGAATACCTTCGGCGAGAGATTGCGCCTTAGCACCTTCGGCGAGAGCCACGGCGCAGCGATAGGCGGCGTTTTGGACGGCTTTCCGGCTGGCGTGGCGATCGAGCTTTCAAATATCCAAAGCGAGCTTGAGCGCCGCAAGCCGGGCGGCAGATACGCTACGCCGCGCAAAGAAGCCGACGAGATCGAAATTTTAAGCGGAATTTTTGACGGTCGCAGCACCGGCGCTCCGATCGGATTTATCATCCGCAACGCAAACCAACACTCGAAGGACTACGAAAATCTCAAGGATATTTTCCGCCCCGCACACGCCGATTTTACATATTTTGCCAAATACGGACTGCGCGATTACCGAGGCGGCGGGCGAGCAAGCGCGCGCGAAACCGCCGTACGCGTGGCTGCGGGAGCATTTGCGCAGATCCTGCTAGATCACTTTAAAATTTCCGTAAAAAGCGGAATTTGCGGCGTGGGCGAAATTTACGCCGCAAATTTAGACTTCGACTTTGCGCAAAACAGCGAAATTTTTGCGCTCGATCCCGCTATGGAGAGCGCGCAAAAGGAGTTAATTCTAAACGTCAAAAATGCGGGCGATAGTATCGGCGGCTACGTACTAACGCGCGTCACGGGCGTGCCTGCGGGGCTCGGCGAGCCGCTGTACGGCAAGCTGGATGCGGCGCTTGCGGGCGCGATGATGGGCATAAACGGCGTAAAGGCCGTGCAGATCGGAGCTGGAGTGAAGGCAAGCACGCTAAAAGGCAGCGAGAACAACGATTTCATGCACGCTAGCAAGGATGCGATCCGCACCAACGGCGGCAAGATAGGTGCAAATTTCGCGAGCAACAACGCAGGCGGGATCTTAGGCGGCATAAGTAGCGGCGCGCCTATCGAGATTGCGACGCATTTTAAGCCGACCCCGAGCATTTTTATGGCGCAGCACAGCGTGGACGTGCGCGGTGCGGACGCGGTCTGCGAGCTGCGCGGGCGGCACGATCCGTGTATCGCCGTGCGCGGCAGCGTCGTAGCCACCGCAATGGCGCGACTGGTGATCGCCGATGCGTTACTGCTAAACGCGAGCGCGACGCTGGGGAATTTAAAGCGAATTTACGGCGAGGATTAAATTTAGACGGGC
>CAUSCW010000088.1:0-4579 GCA_963530195.1 uncultured Campylobacter sp. | reverse complement strand
TCGCGCGAGCCTTGGCGTAGAGCTTGCTTTCAAATTTCAACGGGGTTAGAATTTCACAGCGCGTGGAGTTTGCGGCGTCCGTGAAGTAGCTTTTGTCAGCAATGACTTTATCAAGCTCTATCGCGCCGCTTTGGCAAGTAGAATTTTCGTCGTGAAATTTTGCATCACTTTCGCAAGCGGAATTTTTACCGTAAAGCTCCGATTTTTTAGAATTTGCACTCTCTTGCGCAGACCTTAGCGCGGAAAATGAAATTTTATCCTCATATATGCTGGCAAAGCTTACCGCTTTTGCTGCAGCGATCGAGTGCGTGCCGATGCGCGCGGAAATTTCGTTAGGATAAAATCCGCAAACGGGGATATTTAGATCCTTTGCGATTTGTAAATTTAGCTCGCGCAGATCAGCTCCCGCTACGCCGCGAACCAGTACGAAATTACACTGCTCTAAAATCTGCGTAAAGCGCTCTATCGCCGCCTTTCGCACGCGCTCATCCTGCCCGTTTGCGAGCGCTTTTTCAAGCTCGCTCCTGCTAAAAAGGGCATTGTCGCCAGCGATGCAAAGTTGCAAAACGTTGTGAAAGCTCATGGATAAAATTTTATCTAGTTTTTTTAGCTCGGATTTGTAGGCCGAAGGCTCGTCGCATAGGAGCAAAATTCCGTTCATCGGTTGATCCTTTGAAATAAGATAGGCAATTGTAGCAAAATTTTGCTTGCGTGTTAATCAAAGATTTATCGTGAGGGTTTAGAATTTGGTAACTTTCAACAAAGGAGCGCACATGAAAAATTTAGTGATTTTGGCTCTTTTAGTGAGCCTCGCCTTGGCGAAAATCAACATAAACGAAGCTAGTCGCTACGAGCTGATGACGATCGGTGGGCTTGATGCGGGTAGGGCGGATATGCTTATGCAATACCGCCAAAAGCGCGAAATTTCAAGTGCAGATGAGTTAAAGGGTATCAACGGCTTTGCAAGTTACGATACTGCTAAACTGCAGAAGAGCTTTGAAATATCGCCTAGAGCTAACGTGCAGCAGCCGGTGCAGCCTGAGCGCGACATAGTCGTAGTCGAAAAGACCCGCACCCGCACGGTTTATGGAGGTTCTACTTACAAACGCGTTGAAAATTACGGCAATGGCATCACGATCACCGAGACCGGCACTTTACCGCCACCTCCTCCGCGAGGATATGGTAGGCACGGCGGCATGATGCCGCCACCTCCCCCACCTCCTGGCGGTATGCCACCACCTCCGCACGGAGGTATAAAACCGCCTCCTCCACCGCCTCCTCCGCGCGATGATTATTCTCGCAGGAGAAGTTCTGGCAGTATGAGCGATAGCGAAATCGGCGGAAGCTCGCGCCGTAACATGCCGGTGCCTATGCATATGGGAACGATCCGCTCGAAAAGATCCAGTAGCGTCACAAGCTTCGGCGACTGCGATCCGCAAAGCGGCAACTGCGCTAACGTGGGCGTAGGCGTGCAGGTAGATAGAGGGTTTTAAAATTTAATTTTACGCGGGCGGAATTTTAGAATTTTATAATCGAGATTCCGCCCGCCCTAAATTTACGGCTAAATTTTAAAATTTTGGTAGTGTAGAATTTAAAATTTACGCTGGCGTCGCTCCACGCTACGATAAAATTTCAAAAAATTTTGTAAATTTAATTAGCAGCTTACGTGGTAAAATTTCAAGCCAAAATTTTACGTTAAAAATTCCGTGCCGCGTTTGGTCGAAACAAATCTGCACTTTAAAATTTTAAATCCGAAATCCAGCCACATGATAAATTTTAAATTTGCCCTTTCTACTCTCGCTAAATTCCAAAATTTTGCCCCGTCTTGCTGCTATTAAATTTTAAATTCGACCCGATTTAGCGCCTAAAATTCGTGAAATTTAATTTACAAAATAATATAATCACAAAATTATTCCAACGAAACAGGATGGGCGTATGAAAGAAATTAGCGGATCGCAGATGATCGTGGAGGCGTTGCGGCAGGAGGGGGTCGAGGTTGTTTTCGGCTATCCCGGCGGCGCGGCGCTGAACATATATGATGAAATTTACAAACAAAAATACTTCAGACACATTTTGGTGCGCCACGAGCAGGCTGCGGCGATGGCTGCGGACGGATACGCGCGCGCTAGCGGCAAGGTCGGCGTGGCCGTCGTCACTAGCGGTCCTGGATTTACCAACGCGCTTACGGGGCTTGCTACGGCGTATAGCGATAGCATCCCGATCGTGCTTATTAGCGGGCAGGTTGCGACCTCGCTCATCGGTACCGACGCCTTTCAAGAGATCGATGCGATCGGAATTTCGCGCCCTTGCGTCAAGCACAACTATCTAGTTAAAACGATCGAAGAGCTGCCCAGAATTTTAAAAGAAGCTTTCTATATCGCTCGCAGCGGCAGACCTGGACCCGTGCACGTTGATATTCCCAAAGACGTAACAGCGAAGCTTGGCGTTTTTGAATATCCTAGCGAAATCAAGATGCAAACTTACAAGCCGAATTATAAGGGCAACGCTAAACAGATCAAAAAAGCCGTCGAGCTAATCGCTAATTCCAAAAAACCTATCCTCTACATCGGAGGCGGCGTTATTAGCGCGGGCGCAAGCGAGCTGGTACGCGAGCTTAGCGAGTTTGCGCAGATCCCGGTCGTTGAAACCCTTATGGCGCTAGGGGCCGTGCGAAGCGATGATAAGCTAAATCTAGGCATGGTCGGAATGCACGGCAGCTACGCCGCAAATATGGCGCTTAGCGAGTCTGATCTGATAATCTGCTTGGGCGCGAGATTTGACGATCGCGTCACGGGCAAGCTTAGCGAATTCGGCAAAAACGCAAAGATCATTCACGTCGATATCGATCCTAGCTCGATCTCAAAGATCATAAACGCGGATTATCCGATCGTTGGTGACGTAAAATCGGTGCTAGAGGAGATGCTGCCGCGCATTAAAAGCGAGGTTAGCCCTGCAAATTTCGAGCAGTGGCGCGAGCTCATCCGCAAATACAATGAAATTCACCCGCTTAAATTTAACGACAGCGATGAAATTTTAAAGCCGCAGTGGGTTATCCAAAGCACCGCAAAAATCGCGGGCGAGGACGCTATCATCGCTACGGACGTGGGGCAGCATCAGATGTGGGTCGCGCAGTTTTATCCGTTTTGCAAGCCGCGCACTCTGCTAAGTAGCGGCGGGCAGGGCACGATGGGATACGGCTTGCCCGCAGCATTGGGCGCGAAGGCCTATGCGGGAGATAGACCGGTTATAAATTTCAGCGGCGACGGCTCGATTTTGATGAATATCCAAGAGCTGATGACGGCGAGCGCGAGCGGTCTAAATGTCGTAAATATCGTATTAAATAACAATTTCTTAGGCATGGTGCGGCAGTGGCAGAGCCTATTTTACGGGCAGCGTTTCTCATCGACCGATCTTAGCTCGCAGCCCGATTTCGTAAAAATTGCGGGGGGCTTCGGCGGCGTGGGCTTTAGCGTTAGCACCAAAGCGGAATTTGAAGACGCGCTGATGCAGGCTCTTGCGAGCAAAAAGGTAAGCGTCATTGAGGCTAAGATCGATCGCTTCGAAAACGTCTGGCCGATGGTACCCGCAGGCGGCGCGCTTTATAATATGATTTTTGAGCAGGAGTCTTAGGATGAATAGCATAAGAAGAATAATCTCGGTCGTCGTTACCGATGAGCACGGCGTTTTGTCGCGGATCTCTGGGCTTTTTGCGGGGCGCGGCTATAATATCGACACCCTCACCGTTGCGCCGATTCCAAACACCGGCCTATCGCGCCTTAGCATCGTTACTTCGGGCGACGAGCGCGTCATAGAGCAGATCACTAAGCAGCTTCATAAGCTGATCCCCGTCTACAAGGTCATCGATGATGCAAAATTTGTCGAAAAGGAGATGGTTTTGGTAAAGATCGCGCTGGGCGAAAATTTAGCGGGGCTTGACGCCGTTTTAAAAGCCTACAACGGCAGCATCGCAAACAGCGACGACAGCAAGATCGTCATCATGGCGTGCGACGACGCAGACCGCATCGACGGATTTTTAAAGACGATAAAAAAATACAATCCGATCGACGTCGTCCGCGGCGGCAGCGTCGCGCTGGATATGTAAGCGGCGATAAAATTTAATCAAAGGAGCGCAAATGAAATTATCAAAAATTGCCGAAATTTTAAATATAGAGCTTAACGGAGCGGACGCGGAGATCACCGCGATAAATTCGCTTCAAAACGCAAGGCAAAGCGAGCTAAGCTACTGCGATAGCGACAAAAACGAGAAATTTTTATCTGCCACCAAAGCGGCTGCCGTGCTGGTAAAGTGCGGCACCGCAGCCCCAAGCGGCGTGCGAGTGCTGGAGTGCGAAAATCCGCACCTAGCCTTTGCGATCCTAAGCGTGCATTTTGCTAAGCCGCTCATTCGCAGCGGCGCGCCCGCAAAGATCGCCGCCAGCGCGCAGATCGGGCAGGGCGTGCATATCGGCGTAAATTCTACGATCGGCGAGGATTGCGTCATCTTAAGCGGCGCGTATATCGGCAATGACGTGCATATCGGAAGCGGCTGCGTGATCCACGCAAACGCCGTCATCTACAA
>CAUSCW010000087.1:0-4608 GCA_963530195.1 uncultured Campylobacter sp. | reverse complement strand
GTCGCGCCGATTACCATCACGCCGCTGTTTTCCTCAAATCCGTCCATCTCGGTCAGCAGCTGATTTAGCGTCGCTTCCCGCTCGTCGTTGCGCCCGATGCCGCGCTTGCCGCCGACCGCGTCGATCTCGTCGATAAAAATAATCGCGGGCGCGCAGGATTTGGCTTTCGCAAACAGCTCGCGAACCCGCCTAGCGCCGACGCCCACAAAGACCTCGGCGAAGCTTGCGCCGCTTTGGTAAAAAAACGGCACGTCCGCCTCGCCCGCTACGGCTTTTGCGATAAGGGTCTTGCCGACGCCGGGCTCGCCGATCATTAAAATTCCTTTCGGCAGCTTGATGCCGAAATTTCGGTATTTTGCGGGATTTTTTAAAAAATCCACAATCTCGATTAGCTCGTCCTTAACCTCGCTGATACCCGCGACGTCGCTAAATCTCACGTCGCTAATGCTTGGCGAGAGATCGCCGAGCTCGCCGCTTGCGCTAGCGCTCTGACGCGCGGCGCCGTCCATCCTGCGGCGCCTAGCCAAAACGGTTTCAAAATAATACACGAAGAGAAAAAATGCGAATGTAAAAATCACGAGCGTCGCGCCAATACCGCTCGTGCCATCATCCTTTTCTTTGCTGATTAGAGCGTGATTTGATAGCTCCTTAAGATCTACGAGATCGACTAAAATTTTATAGCGTTTGCCGTCATAGGTAAAATTTAAATTGCCGTCCTCGATATGCGCGCGTTTGATCTGATCTGCGCGGACTAGCTCGCTAAATTCGCGCTCGGTGATGTACCGCGAATCGTCTTTAAAATAAACGATCGAGAGCAAAACGATAAGCAACACTAAAAAAATCAGAATTATATTTAGCTTGCTTTTTTTGATTTTATGCAAAATTTCCATCAAATTTAACCTCATAATCTCTTATCTCCATCCATTTTTTCGACAAATCCTCATCGCTTTCGATCCAAATTTTATCATAAAATTGATCATATCCTTCATAAAACTCTCCGTTTTTCCGCTCGATCAGCACATTTAGCGGCACCTTGTGCGAAAGACGAAATTTATAATTATTCAGCGCCGTTATGTTCTGCAGCATCTTTAGCCGCGCCTTCGCCGTTTTACCGTCTATGCGGCCTTTTAGCGACGCCGAGGCGGTGCCTTGCCGCGGCGAAAAGATAAAGGCGTGCAGATGCGTGAGCGGAAATTTTTTGAAATTTTCCAACGCTTCGAGCCAAATTTCTTCGCTCTCGCCCGGATGCGCGACGATAAAATCCGTCCCCAGCGCAAATCCGCGCTCCGCAAGCTCGCAAAAAAGCTCCAAATCCCTCAGTGCGGAATTTCGGCGGCGCATTATGCTAAGCATCTTTTGCGAAGTGTGCTGAAGCGCGATGTGCAGATGCCGCTCCAGCCATGGCTCGGATAAAATTTCGCGAAAGCTCTCATCGATCTGCGAGGGCTCGATACTGCCTAAGCGGATACGGCGAATTCCGCGAATCGCGCCCAGCTTTTGAAGCAGCGCGCCCAGGCTCGTGCCCGCAACTTTGCCGTAGCTGCCGATATTGGTACCGGTTAGCACGATCTCGCTAAAGCCGTTTGCGGCAAGGCTCGCCGCCTCTTTTAAGATCGCATCTTCAGAGCTGCTGCGCGAGCGGCCGCGCACCGAGGGGATTATGCAATAGCTGCAGTTAAAATCGCACCCCTCCTGAATTTTAATAAAGGCCTTGGTGTGATCCTCGTAGTCGCTTACCAGGTTTTTTTCGACGCTACTTAGATCGCCGATATCGTAAAATTTCGACTCCGAGCCCAAAAACTCGTCGATCTTTTCCTTTTGCGACATCCCAAACACCCCGAAGACCGAGCCGTTTTTATACAGCTCCTCGCCGCGCGAGACCGCGCCGCAGCCGGTTAGCAATACTTTTTTGCCGAGGCGGTTCATCTTATTGACGTAGTTTCGCACGTCTGCGTCGGCGCCGTTCGTAACAGTGCAGGAGTTTATCACGACGACGTCCGCGCCCTGCTCGTCGTGCGTGATCTCGCCCGATTTGAGGTTGCTTTTGATAAGCTGCGTGTCGTAGATATTGGTGCGGCATCCAAACGTTTTAAAATAAATTTTCAAATTTCGCTCCCGGATCCGCTTCCTGTGGCAAAGCCCGCACCCTGCGCCGTTGCGTTTAAATTTTGCGAGCCTTGCTGCTCCGAGCCGAGATCTTGCGCCGCAAAATTTCCGCCCGCAGCCGCATAATTTTTGCCGTTAAAAAGCGTGTAAGCAGGATAGGCGATCTTGATGTCGGGCTCGCTTCTTAGCGCGTCTAAAATTTCAGCCGAGATGTTGCTGCGAAGCCCGAGCGTCGCGTAAGAGTTCGTCATATACCAAACCGAAATTTCAATGCCGTATGGCTCGAAGAAGCTGAAAATTCTAGGCTCGACGTTTGGATTTTTGATACTATATTGCGAACGAAGCTTGCCCATCTGCTTTTTGGCGATATCGGTGTAGCCTTTAGAATACTTCCGCACGATGTTTTTTATGAGATACATCGCCTTTTTATGGTTGCTATCAAATGTTAAAAGTATGCTAATGCCGTCCCAGACGGTCTTAAGCCCGCTATGGGTGTAGTTTGAGATAAGATCGGTAAAAATATAATTATTCGGTATGAAAATTACCCTGCCCGCGCGTTTATTTTCTCTCCACGTAGTCATAGTAACGTCCTCAAAAATCGTCATCCTAAGCACCGAAATATCGATGATATCGCCTACGTAGGTCTCGCCATTTTTATGCACTCTGATGCGATCGCCCACGCGAAAGCTGCCGCCGAGCACGATCGTAAGCCAGCCTAAGGAGCTCATAAACATATCTTTCATCGCAATCGCAAGACCAGCAGAAGCAAAGCCTAAAACCGTCACGAAATGCGTCATATTCTCGATGTAAGAAAAGAGCAGTATCAGCGCGATCAGCGTGAAATTTAAAACGTTGATAGCTTTATTTACGATGTAGAAATTCTCGTCGTTTTTGATATATTTTTTCGCCACCACCTTGCAGAAAAACGACAGCGCGATGACTATGAGTATCCATACGGCGATGTTTCCCGCGCGCTTGATTTGAGCTTTTATATCGGCGGTCTGCACGGCGATTTGGGAGTTAATCTTTTTTTCGTAAACGTCGTACGTAGTCTGCGCAATCTCGTATGCGGAGCTGAACTCGCTAAGCTCGTAATCTAAGCTTTTAAGCTCCGCCGCAGCGCTTGCGTCCGTATCTATCTGCATCAAACGCTCATATAGCGCCCTTTTTGCTTCAAGTTTATCGATTAAAGCTTTAATATTTTCTATGGCGTTTTTCCGCTCCATCTTTTGAGCTTGCAAATTTCTAATCGTAGAAAAACCTGAAATTATCGAAAAAGGATTTGTAATGCGCGCAGGCTCGGGAGTTTCAGGCATCGCGATGATATCTAAAAACGGAGATTTTTCATACTCTTTTAGCAGTATGAGCTGCTCTTTTACGGCGCGAAGTCTTTTTTGAATCTCTGCGATCTTATCGGTGCCGGCGCTCTTTTTTAGCTCCGCTTCGAGCTGGCTAGATTGCTTTTGTAAATTTTGATAGCCGATGAAATTTGAAAAGCGAGAGACCCAGATATTATTTTTGATCTCATCGTCAATAACACGGATCTGATCTTTTAGCGACGCGGATAGCTTAGAATTTTCATCTTTCTTCTCACTAGCAGCGGAGCTAGCGTTGGATTCTAAGCGCGTGTGCGCGGTGGAGAGCGTAGAATTTGCCTCGCAAAATGCAAGATTAAAAATCAAAAAAATAGCCGCAAGCGCTCTCATTCAAACTCTTTCAGCGCTGTAATTACTTCATCTTTTGCGATCTCTTTGGAAGCGTAGAATTTACCGATGCCATCGGGCAGGATAAATTTTATCTTGCCGTTTTCGCTTTTTTTATCGAGAAAAAACAGCTCGTAAAATTCCGCCGCATCCTCTACGTGGAATTTTATCGGAAGCGCAAATTTTTGAAGCACTTTGCGGATCTGCTCCTCCTGTTCGCCGCTTAGCTTGCCGAGGCGACGCGCTAGCGCATTTGCCATCACCATGCCGATCGCCACAGCCTCGCCGTGCAAAAATTTTTTATAATCAGTAATTTTTTCGATAGCGTGAGCGAAGGTGTGTCCGTAGTTTAACACCGCACGCACGCCGCTTTCGCGCTCGTCTCGCTCTACAACGCTTGCTTTAATCTCCACACAGCGAGCGATTACGTGCGAAATTTCATCGGCACTTTTTAGATCGTGCGTCTCGAAAAATTTAAATAGTTCGACATCAAAGCATACAGCCATCTTTACCGCCTCTGCGACGCCTGCGGCAAACTCTCGCGCAGGAAGCGTCGATAAAAATTTACTCTCGCAATAAACCGCGCGCGGCTGATAAAAGGAGCCGATTAAATTTTTGCCGAAACGATTATTTACGCCAGTCTTACCGCCGACGCTCGCATCCACTTGCGCTAGCAGGGTCGTCGGAATATTGATAAAATCGATGCCGCGCTCATAAATGCTCGCGCAAAAGCCCGTTATATCGCTAATAACACCGCCACCAAGAGCGATGAGCGTGCTTTTGCGATCAAGCTTGGAGC
>CAUSCW010000086.1:0-4659 GCA_963530195.1 uncultured Campylobacter sp. | reverse complement strand
CGCAAGTACCACTCCCGCGCACCCGCCTAAAGCTTGCAAAAACCTAAAAAATATAAACGCGTAAACGCTATCAAAGCTCACGCAAGCAAGCGACGCAAATATAAAAAGCAAAATGCCCGCGTATAACGGCTTTTTACGACCAAATTTATCGCTTAGCGGCCCATAAACGAGCTGTCCTAGCGCAAAAGCGATGAAAAAACTCGCAACTGATAGCTGAGTGTAAAACTCGCTCGTAGCAAAGCTTGCCTTTACCTTTTCCAGCGCGGGCAGATACATATCGGTAGACAAGGGCGCCAGAGCCGACATATAGGCAAGTATAATCACCAGCTTAAATTTAGCGAATTTACTTTGTTTGACCATCGTTTTCCTCAATTATTTTTAGGCAGAGCTCAAACGTGCGCACGAGCGCGTTTAGATCTTTAAATTTTTGCGGCAAGAGCCTGACGATAAAATATATCGGACGCAGCGCAAGCACCGTGGTCCACGAACTTTGCACTACGTCCTGCCCGCCGCTTGAGGCGTAGATGCGGATGCCTGCGCGCACCAAGCCTTCGTTCAGCCCTTCGCGACACAGATCATAGACAAACAGCAAAAAATCTCGCATTTTGGCTTTTTGAAGATCACCGCGCTCGCCACGATTTTCAAAATCTATAAATTTCATCTCGCCGTTTTTTACCAAGACGTCGCGCAGTGCGGGTCTGCCATGTATGAAGCCGCGCGAATGCAGCTGTGCTAACGCCGCAGCGTAACCCTGAATGAGCGCCACACAAGATGCCTCATCCGAGCTTTTTAGCACCTCGTCCACCGGCGTGCCGCCGTCTTTGAGTACGAAAAAGTTCTCGTCTCGCAGCACCAGCTGCGGCACAGGCGCACCGGCTGCGTACAGGCTCTCGCATTTTAGCGCTTCGTAATCGAAAGCGGCTTTCGGATTTGCTTTAAATATTTTCGTAAGCAATCCACCGCGGATGCGCAGTTCCGGCTGCTTTAGCCAGTATTTCTCACCCTCAAAACTAAAGCTCGTGACGCGCTCGCCAGGATGATTTTTTAGAATTTCATTTACATATTCTTTAAAATTTTGCATTCAATAAATTTAGCGAATTTTTTTTAGAAAGAGCTAAATTTGCGAGTTTTATTTCATTAAGTTTCATATGTCCGCATAAAATTTATTGCGTAAATTTGGCGGAGCTAATTTTAAAACTATCAAGTAGAATTTATTGCAGTCTTGGAATTTTGTAGCGCAGGAAGCAACAAAAGCGCATAATTTCAGAATTTTACAAAAACTAAGATTTGCGTCAAAAAATTTTTAAGCTAGAAGTGGCGACCCCTACGAGATTCGAACTCGTTTTACCGCCGTGAAAGGGCGATGTCCTAACCGTTAGACGAAGGGGCCACTTAATCTGGTATTAAGATTAAAGGCGGTATTCTACTCAAGACGCACTTAAACCCAACTTAAATTAAGGATTATTTATGAAATGCTCTTTTCTGGCGCCGCTTGCACTTTCGCTTCTGCTCGCAGGCTGCGCTACCACCGCGCTCAAGCCCGCTTCTACGCAAGCTGTAAATTTCACCGTCATTTCGCCGCTTACTCGCACCAGCGACGCGGGCTTTATGCGTAAATTTAAAAACCAAACCGAGGTTCAAATTTATGCAAGCGGCATCAGCGTGCTGAGCCTGGTTTTAAAAGGCGATAAAATTTGCATGAACGGCGCGTGCGACGACGAGCTCGTTTTCAATAAAAAATTCTTCGGTGCCGAGCACTACCGCGGACTTCTGGGAGAAATCCTAGACGGCAAACCGATCTTCGGCGGTAGCGACACGGGCGGCCACTGCTTTGAACAAAGCTTACAAGATGGCTCTATCAATTATAAGGTTTGCCGCGGCAAGGACGGAGGTGGAAGATCCATAAGCTTCGCCGACGCAAAACGAGGCGTAAAGATCAAAATCCGCGAACTGCAGTAAATTTTGCGCGGCGGGTGCTTGTAGCGCGCGAAACGCTATTCCGCGGGCAGCGCTAACGAGTAAAATTCTACGCATCTTATGTTTGTAAGTGCGCGGAAATAATGCGCTTCGGTCGTTGCTTCAAAACACGGCGCGGACGGTCAAAATTCCATTACTCGGCTGGGTAATTTTCAGCTTGCGCAAATGGCGCGGTTTTATTGACGCTCTTCGCCGGCTCTTCGCGGCGAAATTTACCAAGCAGCGCGTATGTGCGAAAGAAAAAGCGCGCATTTAAATTTAAAAAATCCGCACGTGGCTCGGGTTTATGAAATTTGCCGCACGCGGCGTAAAATAAAATTTAGGAGGTAAAATGAAGCGGATCGGAGCGCACGTGAGCGCTAGCGGCGGGGTTTCCAACGCGCCATTAAACGCCGCAAAGATCGGGGCGGACGCGTTTGCAATGTTCGTCAAAAATCAGCGCAGATGGGACGCGCCGCCGCTTAGCGAGAAAGAGATCGTCGCGTTTAAGGACGCGCTGAAGCAAAGCGGCATCGGCGCGGAGCATGTCTTGGTGCACGATAGCTACCTCATAAATTTGGGCCATCCGCGCGAGGCGGAGCGCGAGAAGTCTCTAAACGCCTTCGTGGACGAGATCCGCCGCTGCGAGGCGCTCGGGCTTAGGCTTTTGAACTTTCATCCAGGCTCGCATCTAAATGAAATTTCAGCTCAAGAGTGCCTGGATAATATCGCAGAGTCGCTAAATTTCGCTATCGCAAACACTAGTGGCGTCAAGCTCGTGCTCGAAAATACCGCCGGGCAGGGCTCCAATCTCGGCTATGATTTCGCTCAGCTCGCTTACGTGATCGGCAAAATTTCAAACAAAGATCGCATCGGCGTCTGCATCGACACCTGTCACGCGTTCGCCGCAGGATACGACCTCCGCAGCCCGCAGGCCTACGAGCGCACGATGAGCGAGTTTGACCGCGCGATCGGGTATAAATTTTTAAGCGGCATGCACCTAAACGACACGAAAAACGAGCTTGGCGTGCGCAAAGATCGACACGAGAGCCTCGGACGCGGATTTTTGGGGCTTGCGGCGTTTGAAAACATCATGAACGACCCGAACATCGACGAGATCCCGCTGATTTTAGAAACGATTGACGATAACCTCTGGGCGGAGGAGATCGCGCTTTTGCGCAGTATGCAAGGACGCCCCAAGACCTAATCGGACGCCTTTTGCGCCACGTAGAATTTATCTCATTTCGCTTTAAAGTGGCGCCAGCGATAAGAGCCTTATGCCGTGCAAATTTAACATCGTGGGATTTATCGCTTAATTTTAACAAGCAAAAATAATGAGGAACTTCGCGCTAAAAATTATGCGCCGTAAAAAGTCGCGAAATTCTACGACGAAAACACAGCACCAGAGCAAAAGAGCAAAATTTTTATAGAAAAACGCAGCGTCGCGGCAGAAATGAAAAATTTTACGCTACGTAATTAAAATTTTCAAGCAAGATTTTTAAAGCGATGCAGCGGTAAATTTTAAAATTCTAAATTCCACATCAAAAAATCGGCGCTAAGCTTTATATTTGCGACTGCGTAAATTCCAACCTTGCAATTCTACTTTCGCCCGATCTATGCGGAGGCGCAAGTGCATAAGGCTACGTAATTCTAACTTAAAATTCTGCTGCGTACCAATCTATGCTTTTAGCACGCATTTGCTTATGACAAATCTGCCTCTTTATTTTAACGCTTTGCTTGCGCCAAAATCTGTGCAGGATCCGTGTAAATTTACGTTAAATTCTGCCGCATATCGCCCGATTAATTTAAAATTTTATCGTCGCTTTAAATTTGCTTGCGTTTTAAATTTAGACGCAGCGGAATTTTAAGCCGCAGCCGACGCGTATTGTATCAGCCGCAGCTCGGCGCGCATCGTACCAGCCGCAGCTCGGCGTGCTATTTTAGCAGCTCATACATATCGCAGGATTTTTGCCAAAGTTCTTTAAACTCGGGTGGATTCATAAAAGGAGAATTTTTATTTTTTCCTAAATCGCAAGCTTTTTTATAATACCGCGCAGCTTTACTTTTATCGTTAGAGTTGTAGTTAAATAGCGCAAAATTATAGCAACTCGCTAGCTCGTCCGCTATGTCGCAACCTTTTTTATCATAAATCGCCGCTTTCATTAAATTTATTTTTACGCCGTCTCCTTTACGGTACATCTCTGCCAACATACCGCATGATAGCGCTGATAGCTTTTGCCCTAGATTGCAAGCTTTGTCATGGTAGATTATAGCCTTTGATATATCTTTTTCGACTCCATCTCCGTCACTATACATTGATCCCAATAGCCCACAATACATAGCGTCTCCCGCATCGCATCTTTTTTCATGATATTCGATGCCTTTTTTAGGATTTTCTTGCATCATTCTGATCGACATTACAAGGCAACTTGGCTCATATCCGCCGTCGCAGGTTTTTTCAAGCAGCTTAAGTGTTTTAGTATTGTCTTCGTATTGTAAAGCGGCTTTAAGGCAAGACTCCATATTACCGTCATTGCACTCTTTTTCTAGCGTCTCAAGCTCGGACGCTCCGAACGCGAAGCAAGTGGCGAGCGCTAACGCAAATAGCGATTTTTTCATTTAATATCCTTTCCGGGTAAAATTTGGCTAATTTTACGGGGCGCCCCCGCCGCGAGGGGGGGGGGGGGGGTGGGGGGGGGTTGG
>CAUSCW010000085.1:0-4679 GCA_963530195.1 uncultured Campylobacter sp. | reverse complement strand
CGAGCGCATAAGCGTGATTTTGCCGCTTGGAGAGATGAAATTTAAAAGAGGACTGATATGCAAACTAAAATCGTAAATTTTTTAAGCGCTAAGGGCGGGGTTGGCAAAAGCGTGATTGCAGCAAATTTCGCCGAAATTCTAAGCGAGCAGGGCTACCGCACGGCGATCATCGAAGCGCCAAATTTAAACAATCAAGAGATCATCTTAAACGCTTTGCAAAGAAAGAGGATTTCGCTACCAAGCGCCGTCGCAGTAAAAATTTCTCAAAATTTAACTCTCGTCTCGCCCGCGCTTGCTTCACAAAATCACGCATCCTCACAAAATTCTATTAAAAACGCAAGCTCTAGCGCGGACGATTACGTCATTCAAAATTCTACGGATAGCGCACAAAATCGAGAGGGCGACGAAAGTGGTGGCTCGCACAATTACGCGCAAAAACTCACGAACTCTGATGGCAAAAATAACTCAAAAAATTCCACCACTTCAAATTCAATAGCAAACGCTGCAAAAAATTCTACGAATTGTGCAGCCAAAAAGCCGCAAAATTGCGAAGATGGATGGAATTTTACAGAATCAGAAAGCCTAGAGAATTTTAAAAGCGACGATTTCACCAAGCAAAATTCAATCCCTGACGAGAATTCTCAAAATTCCGCAAGTAAAGATGAAATGAAAAATTCCGCCCGCTCATCAAATCCCGAAGAAGCCGGAAATTCCGCAAACGCAAAGGCTCACGAAAGCCCCGCTCGCTTCGCAAGCGAGCTGAAAGATGCGGGAATCTTCGATTTTATTTTGATCGATGCGGGGCTTGAGTATCTTGGAGATTTTTTGAGCATCGGCGACGAAAATATCGTGCTGTGTGCGAACGAACCCTGCTCGATCAGCAACACCTACGCGCTTTTAAAGACGCTTGGGGCGAGCAAAAAAGAGGTTTTGTTTTTGCTAAATTTCACCGCGAGCGAGGATGATGCCGTGATGATTTACGAAAATCTAAAGTCGGTCGCGCACCGCAATATAAGCGAGTTGGGCTTTAAACTGCTAGGCTTTGTGCCGTTTTGCAAACAAGTAGCCGTCTGCTCACAAAATCGCGCGCTTTTTAACTCACACTATCCGTTTTCGCCCGCTACCATCGCGCTTAGACAGAGTGTCTCGCGATTTTTGAGCAAACAGGGCTGCGAGCCGATCGATATGAGTGCTTACCGCGGCGTCGGCGGATTCTTACGAAAACTTAGCAACCTAGTATGATTTACAACGAGATTTTAAATCACGTAAATTCTGCCTTTTTAAACGGAATTTTAAAAATTTAATGGTATTCTTAAAGCTAAAATTTTAAATAATATACATAAAAGATAGATTAATCATGCAACTAAAAGAAATTTTAAAAGACATCAAAATCGCCCGCGACAATCTCAAAAACGTGGGCAAAAGCGCCACAATCTTCGGTTCGGCACGTTTTAGCGAAGATAATCGCTACGTAAAAGACGCGCAAAAGCTCTGCGAGGGACTCGCCGATTTAGGATACTCGATCATCACCGGAGGCGGTGGCGGCATTATGCAAGGCGCCAACCGAGGCGCATTTGCGAGAGCAAGAACGCACAGCGTGGGCTTTAACATCATGCTGCCGTTTGAGCAAAAAAGCAACGGCTTTTTGACGCAGGGCGCGAAATTTTCGGCATTTGCGCCGCGCAAAGGCGCTCTCATCGAAAACAGCGAAATTTTCGTCATCTTTCCGGGCGGATTTGGGACGCTGGATGAGCTATTTGAAATTTTAGTGCTGGTGCAAACGGGCTTTAAGCGCGCTCAGATCTATCTTTACGACGAGGAATTTTACGCGCCTTTGATGGAGTTTTTCCGCACTTCGTTGCTAAAATCGGGCGCCATAAGCGAAGAGGACCTACAAAATTTCATGCTATGCAGCAGCCTGGATGAAATTTTAAACGACGTCAAAAAAAGGGCGGGAGAGTGAAAATTTTAGTCGCGATGAGCGGCGGCGTGGATAGCTCGATGTGCGCGAAGCTGCTGCAAGATGCGGGGCACGAGGTGCAGGGCTGCTATATGAAGCTGCACGCAAAGCCCGGCTATCACGAAGCGAACATCGCCAAAGTCCGCAAGGTGGGCGAGTTTTTGGGTATAAAAATCCACATTTTGGATCTGCAGGAGGATTTTAATCGCGACGTTTACGAGCCCTTCGTGCAGGCCTATATCGGCGGTCTTACGCCAAATCCGTGCGCGCTGTGTAACCGCCGCATAAAGCTCGGTAAGCTCTTGGAATTTGCACGCGAACAGGGCTTTGAGCGCCTAGCTACGGGGCATTACGTCCGCATCGAGGACGGGCTTTTAAAAGCCGCTGTAGATCTTGGCAAAGATCAGAGCTATTTTTTAGCAAACATCGATCCTGCCGCGCTTAAGTTTATGCTCTTTCCGCTTGGGGGGATGTATAAAAAGGATATCAAAGAGGCCGCGCGCGCCTATGCGGAGCTTTCGCAGATCGCTTCTGCGAGCGAAAGCAGCGAGATCTGCTTTGTGGACACTACCTACATCGACGTTTTGAACCGCCATACGGGCACCAAAATGCCCGGCATCGTGCGTGACCGCGCGGGCAACGCCGTGGGCACTCACGAAGGCTATATGCACTACACGATCGGCAAGCGCCGCGGTTTTACGGTGCACGGCGCGCATGAGCCGCACTTCGTGCTAAGCATCGACCCGAGCAAAAACGAGATCGTCGTGGGTGGCAAGGACGAGCTGGCAACCTACGAGTTCGACACCGAAAATTTCAACGCTTTTTTAAGCAAGGATGAAATTTTAAATATGCCTGGTCTCGGCGTTAAAATACGCTACCGCAGCGCCAAACTCCCCGTTAAAATTTCGCCGCGCGAAGACGGCGGCGTGCATGCCGTGCTGTCCGCACCCGCAGCGGGCATCGCTCCGGCGCAGCTCGCGGTTTTTTACGACGAGCGCGACCGCGTAGTGGCAAGCGGCTTTATAAAATAGCGCTTCATTTTTGCTTCACTTAAAGCTCGCAGGTTTGCAAAACGGCGCTTTGATCGCGCCGCTCGATCTGCACTCACTATGTTAAATTTTATATCAAAAAAGGAATTTACGCTTTTGAATCCAAGCCGCTAAATTTTATCTTGCGAGCTCGGCGAGCAAGTTTTATGCGCGTAGCTTTACGATTAAGCCTGTTAAATTTACGCTCTGTCGCTGTATATGCCTACATTGCTAGCCAAATTTTACGAAAGTTGCGGCGCTAAAATAAAATTTACGGCGACGCCTTATCCAAGCGCGCCGTGACGCAAAAATCGCGACCGATACAAAATATTTCGCGCGTCGTCGCGACGGCGCGAAACGAAATTTTGCACGACTGCCCTAAAGGAATTTGCGATGAAATTCCAAGCTCGCGTCAAAGCCCGCAATGCCGCTTAAATTTCATGAATTTACGCAAAATCAAATTTTAAAATTTAACAGCGCTTTCTGCGCTCAAATCGCACCTAAAATTCAACCCGCGTCTTTACCTCAAAAAGCAGCTCGCCGTCCACCGCCTCAAGCCCGCCGTTCTTTATCATCTCGCGAATTTTATCCGTGCCAAGGCTGCTTTTTTGAAGCAAAATTTCAACCAAGTTTAAATCTCTGATCTCATAAATGCACCGATCTATCAGCTGCGAAGAGCCCAGATCGTCGAAGTAGAAAAATCGCCCGCCGTTTGAATAGATCCAGCCGTATAGCCCGCCGTGCACGCCGCCTACCTTGCGCCACTCGTGCGGTAGATTGAGCGCGAAAAGCCCGCTTTTGCGAGCGACCATCCTACGACTGCTGCGGCCGCCGCCCCAAACTTCGGCGCCTTCTAAAAAATATATCCGCTCGCCGCTTTGAAACACGCTGCCGCTAAGCGCGCGAACCTCGCCTGCAAAGGGGTTGTCTGCCGCGCGCCTTTGCTTTCCGTCGTTCTCGTCGAAATAGTAGATGCCGCCAGGGGAGGCAAAAAGCAGATGGTTTGAGTGCGCGAGCTGCCTATTTAGCGGAGTATAGGGCGCGGCGGCGAGGTCAAATTTTAAATCATTCGCAAAAACGTCGCCGCTTTTCGCATCCCACAAAAAATAGTCCAACCGCTGCCTCAAAAGTTCGTAATGCCCGCCGTTATCCCGCGCGTCAAGGCGCAGGTTTTTAAAATACACGCTAGCGCCGTCCGCGGCGTAAACGTCGCTAGCGCGCCCATCGCTTCCCTCTATTTGGCGCAGGCTCGCGGCATCGGCGCCCGGCAAAACCTCTCCCTTATAAAACGCGCGCGAGCCCTCCGCAGCGTAATACACACCCGCGATTTGGCGCAGATCCGTAGCGTCCATGCGTTTAAATTTATAGAGGTAGCTTTGCGGCTTGGGCGCATCCCAAAAGATATGCGCCAAGGTTTCATAAGTGAGTTTAAGCGCTCCCAGCGCGTCGTTCCACACCGCCTCGCCGTCGCAAAAATAACTAATCCGCCCGTCGCTTACGTATCCGAACGCCACGGCTTTCGTGCGTGCGGGCTCCAGCTCGCTCATCGCGATGTTTCCGCAATATACGGCGTTTTTATCCGCCGCGACATTGGAGCGGTAGCCGGAGCCGAAATCCAAAATCCGAAAGCTCGCCGCGTCCGCGCCCGGTATCGCAAAATAGCCCGCACCCACCACGAGGGCGTAAATTTC
>CAUSCW010000084.1:0-4700 GCA_963530195.1 uncultured Campylobacter sp. | reverse complement strand
TGAAAAGCTCGGTAGGGGTAAATTCCACCGGCTTGCCGTCGATGCTTTTTAAAAAATGCGGCGTGATAGCCTTGCCCGAGGCGATCTGCGCGGTGTTTTTCGCCACCTGCATAGGGGTGACGAGCACGTCGCCCTGGCCGATCGAGGCATTGACCGTCTCACCCTGATACCACGCGCGCTTAAATTTCTGCATTTTCCAGGCCTTATTAGGCATCGTGCCTACAAACTCATTGGGCAGATCAACGCCCGTTTTACTACCAAATCCCAGACGTTGTAGATACGCGGACATATAGTCGATCCCCACTAGCAGTGAGCCTTCGTAAAAATACACGTCGCAGCTACCCTTAATCGCCTCTACTAGGCTCACGCGGCCGTGACCCCAGCTCTTCCAGCAGCGGAATTTTCGCCCCCCTAGCTCTATCGCGCCGCTGCAAAACACGCTCCAGTTTTCGTTGATCTTGCCGCTGTTTAAAAAGCTCATCCCCACTGCCATCTTGATTACAGAGCCCGGCGGATAGAGGCCGTTTACGAGCTTATTCGTAAACGGATGGCGCGGATCTTTTATCAGCTCATCCCACTGCGTCTGCGAAATTCCGCCTACGAAGGTGTTTAGATCGTACTCGGGGAAGCTGCCCGCCGCGATGATAGCGCCGTCGCGCAGATCCATCACGATCGCTACGCCGTCCTTGTCTTTAAAAATTTCCTCGAGGTATTTTTGCAGCTCAAGATCGATGGTAAGCGAAATTTCGCTGCTGCTGGGCTCCTGCATCGAAATCTCCTCTACGACCTGATTTAGCGCCGTAACCTTCGTCTTGCGCTCGCCCTTGCTGCCCTGCAAAAGCTCGTTATAATACCCCTCGACGCCGCTTCTGCCGTTGTATCCGGTAAGCGCGCTTAGAGGGTTGTTTTGGATATCTTTTTTATTCGCGCGACCGACGTAGCCGATGATGTGCGAAGCAAGCGCGCCGTAAGGGTAGAAGCGCTGCGAAGCGGGCGAAATTTTAATATTTTCGTGCAGGCTCAAGCTCGCGAAATGCTGTATCGTGGCGTTGTAGTCCAAAAACGGCACGACTTCGATAAAGTCTTGATTGTAAGCGGAATTCGCGTCCTTGTAGCTCTTGCTCATCGCAGTGACGTTGAGATCTTTGAAGTAGCGCGAGATGTTATTTAGCTCGCTTTGTAGCGCGGCGTCTTTTAGGTGCGGCGCGATCGATAGCGAAAAGCCGAGATTATTTATCGCGAGCGGGCGGCCTTTGGCGTCTAAAATTTGACCGCGCACCGGCGGGATATATTCGGTGGAGATGACGTTGTTTTTAGCGACCTGCTCGTAGAATTCGTTCGATTTGATCGAAAGATAATAAATTCTCACCAAAAGCATGCTAAAAAATAGTATCACAAATACGAATACAAACTTTAGCCTCATACCAGCCGCCCCTTAAAAAAGAGCAGAGCAAGCAAAATTTCAATCACGATGTAATTTAAATACTCGCCGCTTAGTGGCAGGTACTCGCTCTTTTTGATCGCAGAGATCGCGTTGCTCACCACAAAGACCAAAACATAGCTGATCATCACGTAAAAGCAGATCAAAAAATTTCTAAATTTAATATATTTAAATGAGTTTTCATAGACCACGAAATAAAATATACAATACGCGATAGCTACGCTAAATAGGTTAAATCCGTGGATCTGCTCGGCGCAAAACAGATAAAAAATAGAGAAAAACCAGGTAAAGCCGAACTTTTTAAATTTCACGTCGTTTTCATATTTTTGCACAACCATCGCCGTGAAAAAAAATCCGATCAGCGGCGGCAGCCCCCTATACACCGCACTTAGAAGCAGGTAGAAAAGAACCCCCGCGCTAAAAAGCGTGTCCGCTATAAGGTATAGATAAGTGCGATTTCGTTGCATACCGGAAACTTTTTGCATTTAATACAATCTGCCCAAATTTTTTGCGCGGGCAGCTCATCCTTTGGGATTTCGGTAAACCCCAGCCGCTCGAAAAATTCCTTTTGATAGGTGAGCGTAAATACGCTTTTTAGCCCGTAAAATCTCGCCTCGTCTAGCAGCTCGTTTACGATAGCTCTGGCAATGCCCCGCCTACGAAACTGCGGAACGACGATGAGCGAGCGCACCTCGGCAAGATTGGCGTTAAAAATTTTAAGCGAAGCAAAGCCCGCTAAAATTTCGGCTTCTTTTAGGCGCTGTGATTCGCAGGGCTGCGAAAGATCATTCTGAAAAACGCCCGCGCTTTGTGAATATTCGCTCCGCAAAATTTGCTCTTTGCCCGCTTGCGCGCGGCTCGCCCCGGATACGGCTTGCGCTTCGCTTTGCGGCGTAGCTCGTTGCAGCGCAAAATTATCCGCGGCATTTTCGGCGGAATTTTCAGAAGTAATTTCGGCAAAATTTGCGGCGGAGCTTTGGATTAAATTTAAATCGGCATTGTGCGCTAAATTTAAATCGGAATTCTCGGCTAAATTTGAATCGGAATTCTCTTTAGAATCAAAGCTCGTATCCGCCTTAGAATCGCAGCCGAACGCAAGCACGTATGAGCGGATATTCGCAGCGATCTCATCGCTTTCAAGCGGCAAGATTACGCCGTTTTGCACTTCCTCTTTTACGAGCTCCTGCATACGCGAAATGTCGCAAAGGCGCGCCTTTTTTAGCCGTATCATCTAAAATTTTCCCTAATCTTTGCGCGATCTTGGCGGCGCATTTTATATACGCTAAATTTAATTATTTTGAAATTCTGCGCCGCGAAATTTTGCGTATTTAAATTTAGAAATTTCATAATCCAAACGCCCCGCGCACGATGATCTCGCGCGCTTTTGCAAGCCCGCTGCCCTTTAGCGTAGAGACCAAAATCGCCTGCGGATCGTGCCTCAAAAGCTTTGCGCGCTCGCTTTGGTTGAGCTTGTCGGCTTTGGTGTAGAGCCTCACGACCTTTTGATCGCCGCGCAGAAAACTAGCGAGATAGCTTTGCAAATTTTTATCTATCGCGAGATCAAACTGTCTCGCGTCGATGAGATGGACGAAAAGCTTGATATTTAGGCGCTCTTTGATAAATTCGTCGAGATTTTTTTGCCAGATATAATGCAGTTTTTTAGAAACCTTGGCATACCCGAACCCGGGCAGATCCACGAAGATCAAAGAGATATTTTCACCCAAGCTCGCAAGATCCGAAAAAGCGGGGTTGGCCGCTAAGCTTAGCGCGGATCTATCTGTAAAATTTAATTCGGGGCTTTGCGCTGAATTCGGCGCAAAACCTGCCGTAAGATCCGCCTCGCGATCCGATCCAAAATCCGCCGAAACGCTTTTTAAATTTAAAATAGCATCCTGCTTTAAATTTAGCTCAGACGCCGCAGCGTCCGCGCGCTCTTGCGCGCAATTCGCAGCCGAGCTTAAAGCCTCTTTGTTTGCTAGATCGGGCGACGTTTCATTTTGCGAGCCGTCCGTACTTACGGCAAGCTTTTGTTTAAATTTAACCTCGAAGAAATTTATCAGCTGCGTTTTGCCCGGCGTCGAACTTGATTTGGCTAGATTTTTGCGCCCTACTAGAGCGTTTATCAGGCTGCTTTTGCCGACGTTGGAACGCCCCAAAAACGCCACTTCGCTCATCGCAAACTCGGGTGCACCCGCGATATTTGCGGCGGAGGTGATAAACTGCGCGCTGCTAGGATAGATCATTTGTTTTGATCTTCGACCTGAAAGATCAGACGCACGGGCTTTTTCTCGCCGCCGCCGCTCTTTACTTCGTAGGTGCCCTTTTGGCGATTTACGATGATCTTATCGCCGTAAACCTCCTTTTTGGTTTCGGCTTCGTGCAGATAGGCGTTGTTTTCGAGCGTGTAAGCCTCGATAGTCGGATCGTAGGTCAGCACGCCGCCCTTGCCGTCATAATGCTTTTGATTGAGTAAAATTTTAAAATTTGCGTTTCCCGTCGCGACATATTTGGTAGGCTGGCGCTTGGCGTCGAAATAGATCGTCACTTTGTCGGAATTTAGCGTATCGTAAGCGCCCTTTTTGATGCGGACGTTGCCGGTTAGGACGCTGATCTGTTTGATCTCGTCGGCGAAAAAATTATCCGCCGTGACCTCGACCTGCTCCTGCGCGGCGCTAAGAGTAGTCGCGCCAAAGCCCGCAATTAGCGCGGCTGAAAGTATTAGTTTGTGGAGTTTTGATCTTTTATTAAATACCATGCGTGGATTCCTTTTGAGTTTGTTTGTTTGGTTTTAGTATCGTAGCTGATGCTTGCGCCCGTAATGCGGTCGCCGCCTTGGCGCAACACGTACGGCACGTCGGAGCGGACGATCTTGCTGCTCGTATCGTAGATGATCTCCTGCGCCGTGTAATCAAAGCCTCTGCTATTTACATAGTGCGCGTCGCCGTTAAATTTTATCAGCTCGCCTGCGCGCGTCGCGGTCTTTGAAACCAAAGTGTGATTTAGATCCGCGCCAATCTCCTCGGCTTTAAAATTTACAAACTCGTCGCGATCCTTATAGCGAGTGCCGCCGTCCGCGGTAAATTTAGCATCCACGCGCTCGCCGATCTGATAATCGACGATCTTTTTCATCTCCATATTCGCAATGCTTAGATCCTGTCTAAACATATCGCTAAAATACGGCGTCTGCACGCTTAAAAACACCATCGCGACGCAAAAGATCGCAATCGCGACGTAGAAAATTTTTATCACCATCGCTCGG
>CAUSCW010000083.1:0-5153 GCA_963530195.1 uncultured Campylobacter sp. | reverse complement strand
GCCCGCAAGTATTTTGTATGATAAGCCATGTCAATAAATATAGGGATTGGAGTGCAATATGAAGCTTGAACGTTTTCCTGGCATAAACATTATAGTTGAAGAAAAACGTGTTATTTTCGAATTAAAAATTAAAAACCAAAAATCTGTATATATGTGCCACCCATTTACAAATAACACTGGAGATATTGCGTTTGTTGATAGCATAAAATTCTTAGAATTATGACGTAATAGTAAAATTGATGTAGATAAAGAAATAAGCAATAAAAGGGAAGATGGTTGGCGAAACAATTACAAATATAGTTGGGCAGAAGAGGGCTTTAAACAGGGTCTTGGTAATACTGTGCCATTGGCTAGAGTTTGTTGTTATTCTGATGAGTATTATGTACCAATAAAAGTAAGATGTATTCCGTTTTTTAAAAAGAATTATGTGAAAGAAACAAAATACGCTTGTTCATTTTCTGACGGAATAACACGTACTATTTGGCTGCTTTCTAATGGAGCAAAATCATTTCCAGTACATTTAAGCTCCTCCGATGAGACAAAAATATTGGCAAAATTTGCAGGTATTACAGAAAATTCTTATTATATAAAGATAGAAATTCAAAGTGAACTGAATTTATGGGATAAGAAATGATATATAAAATTTTAGTCATAAATTTATGGAATTTTAGTTAAAATCCTTTCATCAAAATTTCGCGTAAAAGCTCTGCGAAAATGTCAAATTTAGGAGAATCCTTGAAGCTTCAAATGTCCTTGATGTCGGTTGCCTGCGTCGTAATCATCCTGGCTGGTCTTAAAGCCGCGCAGGCTATCGTCGTGCCATTTTTGCTAGCTATTTTCATCACGGTGCTCGTCTCGCCGCTGGTGCTTTATGTCCAAAAGATCCGCGTCGGGCGTGTTTTTAGCTTCCTCATCATTACTTTCGCTTTCGTGGCGATTATAGTGTTTTTCGGTGCGGTCATCTTCGATGCGATCAAGGAATTTTCAGCGCGCCTGCCCGAGCTTCAAGCAAAATTTGAAGAGGTGCTAGGAGGCGTGAGTGCGAAGCTCTCTCGCTTCGGCATAGAGCTTAACGCCGCAAGCCTAGGCATTGATCCGAGCGAAGCCGCCGCGCAGCTATCTGCACTACTGCGCAAAACAGGCTCTATAGTCTCGACGGGATTTTTCATCTTTATAATGGTTTCATTTATGGTCTTTGAAAGCTCTGTGATCGACGAAAAAATCCGCTATTTTTCGCAAAGTAGCCGTGCTACGCACACTTTCGTGAAGAAATTTGCCTCCAGCCTCAAAAAATATCTCCTCATTAAAACCATCGCCTCGGCCTGCACCGGTGCGCTCATCGGGCTCGGGCTGTGGGCTCTTGGTGTTCCATATGCCGCGCTGTGGGGGATTTTAGCTTTCGTGCTAAATTTCATCCCCACCATTGGCTCGATCGTAGCGGTCTTCCCGACGCTTTTCGTGACGCTAGCTACGATGGATATAAGCTCTAGCATCTGGACTATCGCAATCTATTTGGTTGTAAACGTAGCGATCGGAAATATCATCGAGCCACGATTTTTAGGGCAAGGGCTCGGGCTCTCAACGATTAGCGTGCTTGCGGGGCTGCTGCTGTGGGGCTTTGTGCTTGGTATCGGCGGGCTATTTTTGGCTGTGCCGCTTACGATGAGCTTGCAAATCGCGCTTGCCTCAAACGACAAAACACGCTTCATCGCGACTCTATTAAGCAACAAGGTCGAAAGATAAAGCGAAATTCCGCGGAATTTTAAAATTCCATCAATTTTAGCTTGAGCGCGCTCAAGAGTATTTTTGTCTCTTTTAGATAAAATCCGCCCAAAGGATCAAATATGACGAGCGAAAAATTTATCTACGAAGTAAATACGGTGACGAAATTTATCCAAATTTACTGCGATGGCAAGCATACGGACGCGCTTAAAAAAGATGGTGCTGTGCTTCATGACTACAAAGACGATAAGGGGCTTGTGCAAACGCACTTTCATCTGTGCGCGGACTGCGAGCGGATGCTGCATTACGCCTATGCGCGCCTACGCGCCTGCCCACATACCGAAAAGCCACGCTGTCACCACTGCCCGCATCCGTGCTACGAGCGCGAAATGTGGGTAAATATGGCTAAGATGATGAAATATAGTGGCATGAAGCTTGGGCTTACGAAGATAAAAAAGCTTTTTTCGTTTAAAAAAAGCTAACTTGCGCTGGCAATTTAGCTAGGATTTGCGAGTAAAATTTATCTCTGCAAACTCGCTTCATCTCTACACAAAAAAGTATAAAAAAGCAGCGTTAGAACAAGCACAAAAAAGATATAAAAATCAATCAAAATGCTAAATCTTAGCGCGTAAAATTCTACCTTGCAAACCCAAATCCTACGCAATCCTTGATAATAAATAATTAAATTTGAGTTTATAGTTTTAAGTTAGAATTGTGCCCAATCAAAGGAGAAAATATGAAGGTCATTACCATCGCGGTCGTTAACGGCAGGGTCGTAAACGAAAAGGAATTAATCGCGTCTATCGCCGATTATGACGATTTTACCGCGGTTGCCGAACAACTCCGCAAAGGGCTGAAATCGAGATATTTTACATCTAGAGAGCACGCGAGGATATACAAAAAAATCAGTGTCGAGACGGGCTTTAGGCGCGTGCGATTCGACTACAAACCTTATAAAGATAAAATTTCAAACCTTATCGCCGAGGGCTACACCGTCAAGGCGATCCTAAAAAAGATCGGCGAGGAGGATGAAGCGTTCAAAAACGCCGTCACCGCCGCAGGGCTTACGCACTTTATCTCCGTGACGTTCAAAGATGAAAAAATAAGACTTCGCGCAACCGCCAAAAAAAGCGAGGATTTCTTATACGCATATCGCTTCGAGATCAAAAAAATGCACTTCCAAGGCGTTAGCAATAAGGAAATTTTAAAGCATATGAAATCTCAATACGAAAAGGATTTTGCAAAAGTAAGCGAGCGCGATCTTGCCGCTTTTATCGAGGCAAACGCCGTGCTTGATACCGACCGCAAACTCTCGCTGTATAAAAAGCCGAGCCTTTATGATCCGCATTTTAGCGAGATTATGAAGCTTTACGCAAGCGGTATGCGCGTCTATGACATCTGGAAGACGCTTAAGGCCAAATACCCCGAGCTAGCCAAACTTCAGGCGCCGAGCCTTTATCAGTTCATCGCAAATAACGCCCTTGGCAAAGCCAAATATATGCAAAAAGACTGATATGCCCGCGCTCTTTTCAAATTTTACTTTCAAATTTAAAATTTCGCCGCGATGAAGATCGATGAAAGCCGGTGAAATTTCTATGAAAACCTGCGTCATTCTCTGCGGCGGCAAAAGCTCGCGTTTCGGCAGCGACAAAACGCTGTTTCCATTTTGCGGGCATCCCAGCATAACGCACTTTCTTTTCTCGCGCCTAAGCCGCGAGTTTGAGCGGGTTTTCGCCTGCGCCAAAAGCTTTAAATTTAACCCGCCGCTTCCTATGATCTACGACGAATTTGAGGAATTTTCGCCGATGGGCGCGCTATATTCGGCGCTGAAACCATTTAGCGGCGAGCGCATCTTTATCATCCCCGCCGATATGCCATTTGTAGAAATTTCCACTATTCGTGCTCTTAGCGAGCAAGAGGGGCAAATTTGCGTAGCGGGCGACGAAGAGCACAGGCATAGCTTGTGCGGATTTTTTGATGCAGCTCTCGCGCCGCGCGCGCTTGAGCTCTACCGCGCAAAAGAGCACAAGATCGGCGCACTCATCGGATCTGCAAATTCCAAAGTGTTAAATTTCAAAAACAAAGAGCAGTTTTTAAACATAAATTATCAAAACGATTTAAAGGGCGTAGATGAAATTTAAAGTTCTAGCATTCACGTTTTGCGCCATGAGCCTAACCGCACAAGATCTATCCGAACTATACGCAAAGGCTAGCGAATACGAGGCCAAGGGCGATTACAAAAACGCGATGATCTATTACAAAAAGATCGCCGAGGCAAGTCTGGCGGAAAGCGGCGAAAAGTCGCGCCGAAATTCAGCAAAAAATTCTACCTCGTCCGCAGAAAACCGCGCTTCGCACGATGATACCGCCGTTTTAAGCTCTGCGCCGTCGCAAAATTCTGTCGCAAAAAATTCCGCCGCGCCAAATTCCACTTCGTCAAATTTCGCAGACGCAGGCTCGGCTGCGTCAGGCTCCGCGTCAAATTTAGCATCATCGAATTCCGCCTCGCTCTCGCAGAATTCCACTGCGCTGGATTCCGCGCCGCAAGGCGAGCAAAATGGCCGAAATTTTGGATTTTTGGGGCTTAAATACTATGAGCCGATCTATATGCTCTTTACTCACGATTTCAGCAAGAAACCCGATCGTAAGGCAGATGAGCTGCATTTTGAGTTTAGCTTCGAGCGGCCGATTACCTACGACGCGCTGGGGCTTGGAGAGAAAATTTCATTCGCTTACGCGCAAAATTCCTGGTGGCAGATCACGCAGGATAGCGCCCCTTTCCGCGAGAGCAACTATCGCCCCGAGCTATACGTTAGCGCGCCGGTGCCGTTTGCGGACGAGTTAAAATTAGGTGCAATGCACGAGTCAAACGGCAAGGGCGGCAAGGAATCGCGCTCGTGGAATAGACTCTACGCGCAAAGCACGTGGAGCGCGGACGGATTTTCGATCACCCCCAGAGCCTGGTATGCGTTTTGGCTGGACCGCACGAACGAGGACATCGCGGATTATATGGGCTACGGCGATCTGCGCGCGTCATACACCTTCGGCAAGCAGCGACTTAGCGCTCTGTGGCGAAACAACCTTCATGTTGACGGCAGTAACCGCGGCGCGATCGAGCTGAACTACAGCTTTCCGATCTTTAATAGTGGATTTTATGGCTATCTGCGCTACTTTAACGGCTATGGCGAGAGCCTCGCGGATTACAAACGCAGCGTCAATAAGATCGGCATCGGACTTTCGTTCGTGGAATTTTAATGCCATCTGCACCGAGTTGCGAGCTAAATTTGAACTCACGATTCGTCGTGCGTCTTAAAATCGCATCAAATTTCAACTACTTTTAAATTTCTTAGAAATTAATATTGTTTTAGCTAAAATCGCAGATTAAATTTTAAACAAAAGGATCAAAAAATGGCACAAATTCAAGAGGCCGA
>CAUSCW010000082.1:0-5193 GCA_963530195.1 uncultured Campylobacter sp. | reverse complement strand
ATCGCATAAAAACAGTTCAAAAAGCAAAGAAAATATTACTCGAAAATATGCAAAATCCACCCAGCATTAAAGAGCTCGCTCGTCTTTGTGCCACGAACGAATTTGCACTAAAAAGGGATTTTAAAGCATATTTTGGCACGACCATTTATGCGATGCTGACAAATGAGCGGCTTGGAATTGCAAAAGAGCTATTAAGTCTAGATCAAATCAGCGTAAACGAAGCCGCTAAAATGGTCGGATACAATAATTTATCGCATTTTTCTAAAATTTTTAGGGCTAAATTTAATATACTGCCGACGCAACTGAAAAAGGATATAAAATTTTACTACTCGGATTAGAATTTCGCGCGACCGACTATCTTTTAGAAGCCACATTCTTTCGCAACCGCATATCAAAATCTCATAAAATTTTATATCGCAACCAAGCCCGCAAAAATACGGAATTTAAATTATAAATGCCGCCGAAATCTTGGCAGCAAAAGCGAGCTGCGATCAAATATCGCAGCTGCGTGTATGTTTGGACGCCAAGGGGCGCCTTAAAATTTCAAATGCATCTAAATTTAAAACAGGCTATAAACCTCATCGAGTGTGAAGTGCTTTTTATCGATCTTACCGCCGTAGTATGGCTTGATATCCTCGTCAAAAGCCTTATGGAAAAATTTCGCTTTATACATTTTTACCAGGCTGCTATTGACCGCATCAAGCAGCTCGGTATTGCCCTTAGATAGGGCGACGGCGATATAATCTACCTTGCCAAGGTTGATGATTTTTGCATCCAACGCGGCATCGTTTCTAGCGTATCCGAGCACGACGGTATTATCGTCGGCAAAGCCTATACCCTCGCCAGCCTTTAGTCTAGCGACGCACTCATTCGCGTCGGTACATGTCGCAATCTCATAGCCCGCGTTTTTGAAGTGCTCCTCAGCAGTTGTGCCTTTAACGCTTAGAATTTTTTTATGCGCGATCTGATCGATTCTTGAAATATTATCATCCTTACGGCTTAGCACGCCAATTTGCACTGAATAATACGGATAAGAAAAATCGACTTTCTGAACGCGGTCTTTTGTGACGGTAAGCTTGGATATGATGAGATCTACTTTGTTTTGCTCTAGCGAGGGGACGCGATCTTTAGATGCTACGGCGATAAAGTCGATTTTGATCTTTTTATTGCCGAATAGATTTTTAACTAGCTCGTTTGCCAAGTCAACCTCAAAGCCTTTTAGCGTGCCGTTATCATCGAAGCTAAACGGAGGCTGGGAATCTTGCAAACCTATGCGAATTTCGCCTGCTTGCTTGATATCTGCTAATGAGTTAGCGCAAAGCGCGCTAGCACCTAGCAAAATACTTAGTAGAATTTTTTTCATATTTCGTCCTTTTAATTAAAACATTTTATAAAGATCATCTAACAAGAAATATTTTTTCTCAGCCTTGCCCTTGTAAAAAGGATCGATGCTGTCGTTAAAAATTTTCTTGAAAAAGCCGTTTTTGCTGAGTTTGACAAGCCCGTCATTTAAGGCGTTTAGCAAGTCGTTGTTGCCTTTTTGCACCGCGATAGCTAAAAATTCCGATGTACCTAAATTCTTGATATTTACCTCTACCTTGCGATCTACAACCGAATAGCCCAAAACTACCATATTATCGTCTGCATAGCCGCTGCCGTGACCGGATTTTAATGCGCGGAAGCATTCGCTCGAACTAGCGCATGAGATAACCTTAAATCCTTCCTTATTAAAATAATCAAAAGCCGTAGTGCCAGGTTCAGCTAAAATTTCTTTATCCTGTAGGTCGCTTACTGCCTTGATATTATCGTCGGTGCGGGTTAGCACGCCGATATTTACGCTAAAGTAAGGGTTTGAAAAATCCACTAGTTTCTCGCGCTCTTTCGTAACCGTAATCGCTGCGATATCTAAATCGACCTTGTTATCTTGCACGGCAGTGATACGGTCGTTGCCTAGAGTTACGACATATTCAATTTTGCCGCCCTTATCGCCGAAAATTTCTTTCACGAGCTCTTCGATAAGCGAAATTTCAAAACCGCTATATCTTCCATCCTCAGAGACGCTAAGTGGCGGCAGTGAGCCGTCTACCCCAATGCGAATGAGCCCTTTTTCTTTGATCTGCGCTAAGGAGTTAGCAAATAACGAACACGAAGCGATTAGCAACGCAAATATAATCTTTTTCATAAAATTCCTTTAAATTTTACTAAAATTTGCCAGCGAATAGAATTCCATCCATCGCCATTTTAAATTAAAACAAGCTGTAAAGATCGTCCAGCAAGAAATACTTTTTATCGACGGTGCCTTTATAAAAAGGCTCAATACTCTCATCAAAAATTTTTGTAAAAAAACCTTTTTTACTTAGCTCGATTAGTCCCGCATTTACCGCGTTAAGTAGCTCAGTATTGCCCTTTTGCACTGCGATCGATAAAAAGTCGGTAGAGCCTAAATTCTTGATATTTACTTCGACTTTGCGATCGACTACGGCGTAAGCGAACACAAGCAGATTATCGTCTGCGTATCCGTCGCCCTTGCCCAATTTTAGAGCGTTAAAGCACTCGCTTGCACTATCGCACGGCGCTACGTTATAGCCCTGTTTCGTAAAGTAATCAAACACGGTGGTGCCGGGCTGCGCCAGTATAGTCTTTCCGTTTAGATCGGAGACCTTTCTGATATTATCGTCGCTACGAGTTAGCACGCCGATATTTACGCTAAAGTATGGATCGGAGAAATCTACCAGCTTCTCGCGCTCTTTTGTAACTGAGATTAGTGCGATATCCAAATCAACTCTGTTATCCTGCACCGCTTTTATGCGATCATCGCCTAAGGTTACGACATATTCTATCTTGCCGCCTTTATCGCCGAAAATTTCTTTAACAAGCCCTTCGATTAAGAGTATCTCAAAGCCGCTATATTCGCCAGCTTTAGCGACACTAAACGGCGGAGACGAGCCATCTATACCGATGCGAATAATCCCTTTTTCTTTGATTTGAGTCAAAGTGTTGCTAAAAAGCGAACACGCAGCCAGCATCAATGCTAGGATTATCTTTTTCATAGCGTCCCCCTTTTTAAAAATTACAGCAAGCTATAAAGATCATCCAGCAAGAAATACTTTTTCTCTGCAGTTCCTTTGTAGTAAGGCTCGATGAAATTATCGAACGAATTTTTGAAAAAGCCCTCTTTACTTAGCTTGATTAGCTCGCCGTTTAGAAAATCCAAAAGCTCCGAATTGCCCTTTTTCACGCCGATGGCTAAGAAATCCGAAGTGCCTAAATTCTTGATATTTACTTCAACCTTTTTATCTAATACCGGATAAGCCAGCACGACTAAGTTATCATCGGCATACCCGTCGCCCTGTCCAGCTTTTAGCGCCTTGTAGCAAGCGTTTGCGTTATCGCATCTGGCGATATTATAGCCTTGCTTTTCAAAGTATGTTTCTGCGGTACCGCCGCTAAGAACTAAAATAGTTTTATCTTGCAATTCATTTAAGGATTTAATCTTATCTTCGACGCGGGTCAAAATGCCTATATTGACGCTAAAATACGGGGTCGTAAAATCGATCTGCTTCTCGCGCTCCGGAGTTACGGTAAGAGTTGCGATAACCGCGTCGACCTTATCTTCTTGTAGGAATTTTATACGCTGATTTGCAAGCACGGAGGTAAACTCCACCTTCCCGCCCGATGGAAGCATATCTTTGGCGATGGCATTTGCCATATCGACCTCAAAGCCCTGATGCACGCCGTCTTCTATCTTGCTAAACGGTGGCTGCGCGTCATAAACGCCTATTCTAAGCACTCCGCTACTTTTGATCTCGGAGAGCGATCTGGCGCAAAGCGCACTATTAGCCAAAGCTGCGACGAGCAGACTTAAGAGAAATTTCTTCATCCTTTTTCCTTTCTCATAAATAATTTCAAAACCATTGCCACGGCTACGGAAAACCTCAAAATCCCGCCCGAATGGCAAGCAGACGTTAAATTCGCCCGCAGGCGAAAAGCAATTTTAGCTTTTTATATCTTTAATGATTATTAAATAGTAAGTAAAGTCGCTAAATAAATTCGCTTTTTCATTGTTTGCTTCGATTTTGCGCGAGTTTTTTAGAATTCTTATCCGCGTCCTAGCGGTAAAATTTAAAATTTTAGAATTTTACAAAATTTTAAAGCTGCGGAATTGGGTGAGAAATTTTATGAGCGCTTTAAAACTCGCGATGAAATTTTAAAATTTTATGAGATTAAATTTTGCAGATTGCATTTGACAAAACAGCACAAAAAAGGAGTAGAATTTTAAAATTTCGCGCTTTAGCGCAGACATAGTGGAATTTAAAATTCTTAAATTTCTACTCCCGCCCAGCAAAACGGAATTTTAAAATTTTTAGCAGACTACAAAATTCAAAGCAAGCAAAATTAAATCTTTGCCGCGCTACAGAATTCCGCGATAAAAGTCGCGCCGTCAGCGCTAAATTTTGCGCCATAAATCATACTACAAACATCAGCTTGGCGCAAAGCACGATGATGAATCCGAATACAAAAGCGATTTTGTGGATATTTGCTCGTAAAAACTCAGGCGCAGGCCTTCCCATCGCGCGGCAACTTAAATTTATCGCTACGCACAGGGCGATGATGAGCGCGAGCGCAACTTTTAGCATAAAGATTTTTTGAAGCGGCGTGCCGAAATACCCGCCATTAGCGCTTCCGACCCAACGGCTCATCATCATTCCGCCGGTGATTATCAGCGTAAAAAGGCAAACCGGCATGATCTTAATCGCGCGCGAGCCAATCGCCTTTTTAACGCGCTCAAAATCCGCGTCCAGCGCGCTTTTAAGCCGCGAAAAAATCACGACGTCGAAAAATATGTAGCCCAAAAAGATAATGGCGCAGATGAGATGGACGATCTGCACGTAAGGATAAATTTGCTCCACCACCGCTCCTTGTTATGAAATTTCGCCAATTTTATGCGAAATTTCAAATTTTAGCAATGATTTTCATCAACGCGCCGCGAGCGGTTAAATTTAAGCCGATCGTGCGAGCGACGCAAATAAATTTTGGCAAAAGCGCGCGAGCAAATTTAGAAGTAAAGCCGCGCAGCTAAATTTAAAAATGGCCGCATTCGTAAATTTACAAAATTTACGAGCAGCGCCGCGCGGACGAAATTCTAAAATTCTAAAATTCTAAAATTCTAAAATTCTAAAATTCTAAAATTCT
>CAUSCW010000081.1:0-5245 GCA_963530195.1 uncultured Campylobacter sp. | reverse complement strand
CTTTTCGGCGGTTTAATTTCTTACGACCACACTTTTATCTACCTTTTTTACTTCTTTTTGGTCGTCGCTATCATCGTAGCCGTCGCGCTTTGCTCCACTCGCTCGCTTCAGCTTGTGCCACACGGCATGCAAAATATCGCCGAAGCCTACTTAAGCGGCGTGCTAACGATCGGTAAGGATGCTATGGGCAGCGAGGAACAAGCCAAAAAATATCTTCCGCTAATCGCAACATTGGGATTTGTGATATTTTTTAGTAACGTTATCGGCTTGGTGCCGGGCTTTGAGTCGCCGAGCGCGAGTCTAAATTTAACCCTTTCGCTTACGCTTTGCGTTTGGTTATATTACCATTTTGAGGGCGTTCGCGAGCACGGCGTGATCAACTACCTAAAACACTTTATGGGCCCGGTGAAAATCCTAGCGCCGTTTATGTTCGTCATAGAGATCGTCTCGCATTTTTCGCGCGTCGTATCGCTTTCGTTCCGACTTTTCGGTAATATCAAAGGCGACGATACCTTCCTTCTTGTTATGCTTACGCTCGCTCCTGCGCTAATACCGATGGTACCGTTTGCGCTGCTTACTTTTATGGCGATTTTGCAGACTTTCATTTTCATGGTTTTAAGCTACGTTTATCTAGCGGGCGCCGTGATTGTCGATGAGCATTAATTTTAAGCGAAATTTTTTATACTTCCTCGTGGGTGCGTCGTTCGGATTGATCTTCGTCGGCGCATTCGTCTTTTTTGCCTACCCGTCATTTTATTTTTTGGGGTTAAAATTCCTCTTCATCTGCACCGCTCCTGGCGTGATATGCGTAATCATCACCTGCTTGATGGTCGATGTTTTCGATCTGAAAGAAAAGCTCCTTCATGGCGGCGAGTAGAATCTATCCGATTAAATTTTAAAATTTGGCTGCGCCGCGCGCCGCTACAAGCGAGTATTAAAGCAAAAAATTGTAAAATTACGCGAAATTTTTATTCTAAAAGGTTAAGTTAATGTTTGAAACCGTGATCGGCCTAGAGGTACACTGCCAGCTAAATACCAAAACCAAAATTTTCTGCTCCTGCCCCACAAGCTTCGGCGATGAGGCGAATTCTCACGTCTGCCCGACCTGCCTAGCGCTTCCCGGCGCTCTTCCCGTGCTAAACGAGGAGGCGGTTAAAAAAGCTATCAGCTTCGGCACCGCCGTCAATGCGACGATCAATCGTAAGTCGGTATTCGACCGCAAAAACTACTTCTATCCCGACCTTCCAAAGGCGTATCAAATTTCGCAGTGGACGATCCCGATCGTCGAGCACGGCGAGCTTTTTATAGCCGCGGACGGACAGAGCAAGCGCATCGGCATTACGCGCGCACACCTAGAGGAAGACGCGGGCAAAAATAATCACGAAAGCTCGCGCAGCCTAGTCGATCTAAATCGCGCCGGCACGCCGCTTTTGGAGATCGTAAGCGAGCCTGATATGCGCTCTGCGGACGAGGCGGTCGCGTATCTAAAAAAACTACACAGCATTTTGCGCTTTTTAAATATCAGCGACGCAAACATGCAAGAAGGCTCGTTTCGCTGCGACGTAAATGTCAGTATCCGCCCGCAAGGCGAGCAAAGGCTCTATACGCGCGTGGAGATTAAAAATTTGAACTCCTTTAAATTTATCCAAAAGGCGATCGAGTTCGAGATCGAGCGTCAGATCGAAGCGTGGCAGGACGGCAAATATGAGCAAGAGGTCGTGCAAGAAACCCGCCTTTTCGACACCGCTAAGTTTATCACCAAACCGATGCGTAGTAAAGAAGACAGCGCCGAGTATCGCTACTTCCCAGACCCCGACCTGCTAACCGTGATCGTGGATGACGAGATGCTCGCTGCCGCGCAGCAGATCCCCGAGCTGCCGGATCAGAAAAAAGCACGCTATGTCCGCGAGCTGGGCGTTAAAGAGAAGGATGCCGAGATCATAATCTCGACCTACGAAAACGCGCGATTTTTTGAGGATCTGATCGCGGCGGAGCATGAGCCCAAACTCTGCGTGAGTTGGCTTACCGTCGAGCTTGCGGGCAGGCTCAAAAATGGCGTTACGATCGAGGATTCGCCCGTAGGTAGCGCGAAGATGAGCGAGCTTTTAAGCGCGATCGAAGGCGGCGCAGTGTCGCAAAAGGCCGCCAAAGAGGTGCTTGATTATCTAATGGAGCACGACGAGGCCGTAAGCTCGGTCATCGACAAGCTAGGCTTGAGGCAGGTAAGCGATGACGGCGCGATTTTGGAGATCATAGCGCGCGTGATGAGCGCAAACGAGGAGAAGGTCGCGGACTATCGCAGCGGCAAAGACAAGCTATTCGGCTTCTTTGTAGGCCAAGTGATGAAAGAGGGCAAGGGCGCATTTAATCCTGCGAAGGTGAACGAGCTTCTGAAACAGAAGCTGGGCTGATTTCGCAGCTTGCGCGGCAGCAAACGGCGAATTAAAGGCGGCGGTGCGAGCGCGATAGATAAAGCCTCTGGGGTAAAATTTTAAATCCGCTCGCAGTGTTTTGCTTCGAGCTAAAGCTTTCAGGCGCCAATAACGAGGGCTTTTGCGTGTTATATTTCATTCGGTGCGATCTCGGCGGCTACCCGCTCTGCCTCGCACACGTTTTGTTCTTTCGAGCTCGTTCTTTCTCGTACGGGTCGTTTGCGCGAGTGTCGGTCTGCGACGTAGGGGTTTAAGAAGCGCGTCCGTTAGGAATTTTACTTAGGGCTACCGTCAAAGCGCGGCAAAGCTTGCAGGGAATGCGTAAAATTGCTCTGCTTGCGAGAGCGAGAACGGAAGCTCGGGGTGCGCGGATAAGATCGAATACGCAGGGTCGAATTTGAGCGGCGAGTCCATGTGCAGGCTAAATTTAATCAATCGCCGCGTCGGATGCGCGTGCCCCAAACCGCGCACCAAACGATAGCGTGGCGAGCGACCGCAGATCATCTAGGCTCAAAGCACGCCTTGATAGATTTAAGCGGATTTAAAAGCGCGATTTGCGATCGGGCGTCTGAGTAAAATTTTTAAAAATTTGATTTGCCGCAGCGATGCGTGAGCGAAATTTAAAACGTATAATGGAGTTTCAAAATCCTCATTCGTTCGCTGCCGCGCCTTTTGTGAAAGTGTTTTTTGACGGAAGAGCAAAACTTTAAAAGTGTGAAATTTTAGCGAGGTAAATTTTAAAAAAAGCGAAGTTTTTGCTGAGTAAATTTCAAAAGCGCGAAATTTTAACAAGACGAAATTTTGACGAGATAAAATTTTAAAAAGCGAATTTTAAAGCGTGGCTTCTGCTAGCGTTTGCGCAGGCTCATGTCGGCGCTTTTGGGCTAAATTTTCAAAGAGCGGGAATTTCAATAGAATGAAATTTGAAAAACCGCAAATTTGCGAATAAATTTTTAAAAAGGAACATAATGAAAATCGCGGTTATCGGCGCTGGCAAATGGGGCAGCGCGCTTTTTGACGCGCTTAGCGTGAAAAACGAATGCGTCATCACTTCGCGCACGCCAAGGCAAATTCCGCATTTTGTAAGCGTGAGCGAAGCACTGGAGTGCGAAGCGCTCATTTTCGCGCTCGCAGCGCAGCAAACCGCGCAGTGGCTGGATCAAAATTTCACCTACAAAAATCAAAAAATTCTAGTCGCTTCCAAGGGCATCGATGCGGCTAGCGGTAGGTTTTTGAACGAAATTTTTGAAGCGTATGTCGCGCGCGGCAATCTTGCTTATCTATCAGGTCCGTCGTTTGCCACCGAAGTCATGCAGAAGCTGCCTTGTGCGCTCGTCGTAAGCTCGTGTAACGAAAATCTAGCCGAGCTTTTCGCAAGTGCCTTCCCTGCCTACATCAAAACCTACACGAGTGGCGATATCATCGGCGCAGAGGTGTGTGGCGCTTATAAAAATGTCATCGCCATCGCTAGCGGCGTTTGCGATGGGCTCGAGCTCGGCAATAACGCTAGAGCGAGCTTGATCGCGCGCGGCATCGTAGAGATCGCGCGCTTCGGCAAGTTTTTCGGCGCGCGAGACGAGACCTTTTTGGGCTTAAGTGGCGTGGGCGATTTGTTTTTGACCGCCTCGAGTGTGCTATCGCGAAACTACCGCGTGGGGTTAGGACTTGCGCGTGGCAAAGGGCTCGAAGAAATTCTGCGCGAGTTGGGCGAGGTCGCCGAGGGCGTGGCTACAACCGAAGCGGTCGTAAATATCGCGGCAAAGCACAAGATCTACGCTCCGATCGCTACCGAGGTCGCGCAAATTCTGCGTGGCAAGGATGTAAGGGCGAGCCTGAAGGATCTGCTGCGCAAAAAATAGCTGCATGGCGGAATTCTCTCGCTAAATTTTAGTGGCGGATTCGGCTTACATAGGTTTTTGATTTATCTGTTATGTTCGTGAAATTTAGTTGCTGGTTTGCGGATTTTGGTCGGTGTTTGTTTGGATCTGCTTACGCGGCTTTGATTTAAAATTTTGCTTTAAGCTTGAGTGCGAAATTTTAAAGCGAGGTCGTAAAATTTTAAAAAGAAGCTAAAATTTTAAAACATTTAATGTGGGTCGCAGGTAGTTGACGGCTGAGAGTGGAGCATATTGCTTGTCTGCGACCGGGTAGGTCAAAATTTTTGATGTGTCAGATTTAAAAATTAAGGCGTGGTATTTTTTCTTTAGACGAGGCGGAAAGGCATAAATTTTGAAAATATTCAAGACAGATGATGTGTAGTTTTGATAAATTTTTATTGCTTGCAAAGGAGCGGACTATTTGTCCGTGACTGCAGCAAGTAGTAAAAATTTATCAAAAATCCATAGCGAATGGGGAATTAACAAGATGGAAAAATACGAAGGCTACAATCTCAGGCTACGCGACGCTCTCGTCGGCGTACAGTTTCTATTCGTCGCATTCGGCGCGCTCGTGCTGGTGCCGATCTTAACGGGGCTTGATACGTCCGTGGCGCTGTTTACAGCGGGCATCGGCACGCTGCTGTTTCAGCTCATCACGCGTAAACACGTCCCGCCGATCTTTCTCGCGTCCAGTTTCGCGTTCATCGCGCCGCTAAGCTTCGGCGTGAAAGAGTGGGGGATCGCTGCGACGATGAGCGGGGTGATCGCGGCGGGGCTTTTTTACGTGGTTCTAAGCCTGCTTATTAGGCTCAAAGGCGAGGGGTTTTTGCATAAAATTTTACCGCCCGTGGTTGTCGGCCCCGTCATCATGACGATCGGCCTTATCCTCTCGCCCGCGGCCGTAAATATGGTCATGGGCAAGGGCAAGGAGGCGCT
>CAUSCW010000080.1:0-5516 GCA_963530195.1 uncultured Campylobacter sp. | reverse complement strand
TTTCGCAGAGGCTAAACGAGCTTCAGATCGAGATTTATAAAATTTACAGGATTTACCTGGTTTTTGGCGTTTATAGCGTAAATTTGGGGCAGGACGAGAGCCGCGCCTGCGTGGCAAATTTGCTCTCGGAGTTTAGCAGCGTGCGCGGATTTCACGCGTTTTTCATCGACAGCAAGAAAAAGAGCGTGAGGTTTGACGTGGTGGTCGATTTTGCCGAGAAAAACCTAAGCCGTTTGCGCGCCCAGATCGAGCGCAAAGTCGCGCTAAGCTTTCCGGGATATAAAATTTTCATCGTGATAGATAGGGAGTTTGCGTGAGATTTGGGGATAAATTCGGTAGCGCCTGGGACGTTTTAATGTGCTATAATCGTGCGGCTTAAAAATATAAAACTAGAGCGTAAAAATTTTAATCTAATCGTGAGAAAAAATGGCATTTTTAAAAATTTTGACTTGTGCATTTTCAATGAGTTTTTGCTTTATGAGTATCTACGGGCTTACGACTAGCGCGGTAGAGCTTGTGCTTTTTACAGAGTATAATCCGGCAGGAGATGCCGATCCTCTAGGCGATTTGGGCGATCCGCTTGATTGGCTTCAGTTAAATATCGCTTATTTGGTTGGTTTTTGGATATTTTTTAGCGGCGTGTGCGCAGTACTTTATAAGCGGCTAAGTTGCTTTGACGAAATTGCAAAATTTTTCATAGATTTGTTTTTGCCTGCCGCTGCGACGATTATTTTGGCGCTTATTTTGGGTGCGGTACTCCCGTTTGCGGTTGGGGCTCAGCCGAAAAATGCTGTTATCGCCCAAGGGTTTGGCATATTTTTAGCCGAAATACTTTTTATAATCACAATAGCTTGCTTGCTAAAAAGAGAGCAAAAGTAGTAAATTTAGCGCTCAAGACGCCATTTATATTACTACAAGTTTCCACAGAGCGGTTATGGGTATAATTCGAGGCCAAAATTTGCGAGTATTAAAAAGCTCGGTCGCAAATTTGCCGGCGTTTTTAAGGTGCGGGTTTGGCTAAATCCGGTCAAATTTATGGTTGCGTCTATGCGTGAGCAAAATCTTTCAAAATTGTCGTCAAATTCGGACGCAAGCGAAATCCGCGCCAAAGCCAGCAAAATCAAGCGAGGCTTTAGAAATTTTACGTATAATCTAAAATCTTAAAACGAAAGAAAAAAGTAACCGATGGGCAAATTTAAGTGCGCGCATTGCAGGGGCGAATTTGAGCGCGAGGCGCTGATAGAGCGCGGCGGGGAGCTCTTTTGCTGCGAGGGGTGCGCGGGAGTTTACGAGATACTTAACGCAAGCGGGCTGGGCGAGTTTTACGAAAGACTCGGTAAAACTACGCTAAATCCCGCCCTAAGCGCGAAAAATGCGGCGCAAAAGTCGCAGGAAGACCTCGCGGCTATTTATCAAAACTACGTCAAAAACGAGAACGGGTTTAACAAAATCTCGCTCATCATCGATGGCATCCACTGCTCGGCTTGCGTCTGGCTAAACGAGAAGGTTTTATTTGCGCAGAAGGGAATTTTAGAGGTAAATATAAATTCGGTTAATAACAAAGCCCTCATCGTCTGGGACGAAAACGAGGTAAATTTGGCTCAAATTTTCGCTCTCATCCGCTCCATCGGCTACGAGCCCTACCCATACGATGCGCAGGCTCAGGAGCAAAGACTCGCGGGGCAGAGGCGCGAATTTTACGCTAGGCTGCTTGTCGGGATATTTTGCACGATGAACATCATGTGGCTGGCCGTCGCGCAGTACGGCGGCTACTTCACGGGCATGCGCGCTGATGTGCGCTCTATCATAAATTTCGCCGAATTTATCCTCGCTACGCCGGTGCTTTTTTATGCGGGAAGCGTGTTTTTTAGGGGTGCTTGGAGCGCGCTAAAAAACAAAACGCAAAACATGGATAGCCTCATCGTCACGGGTACGCTCGCGGCTTATATTTTCTCGGTTTATGCGATGTTTTCTAGGCGCGGCGAGGTATATTTCGACTCGGTTGCGATGATAATCACTTTCGTATTTATCGGCAAATATTTGGAAGTCTTGAGCAAAAAAAAAGCCGCCGACACGCTCGATAACCTAAACTCGCTAAATTTAAACTCCGTTAGCGTCAAAAACGGCGACGAGATAACGCTAAAAAGCGCGCAGGAGGTGCGTGTGGGCGAACTCGTGGTCGTGAGAGCGGGCGAGCGCGTGCTACTTGACGGCGTCGTGGTAAGCGGCACGGCGAGCTTTGATCTCTCTAGCCTTAGCGGCGAGAGCGCGCCTGCGTATCTGAGCGCGAAAGATGGCGAAAACGAGATAAAAAGCGGCTCCGTGTGCGTGGACGGCACGCTGGTTTATGAGGTCGGCGCCGTCTTTGGCGAGTCGGTGCTAGCGCGTATCATAAATCTGCTCGAAACCGCCGCAGCCAAAAAGCCGCGTATCCAAGCGCTCGCAGACGCTATCGCGGCGAGGTTTTCGGCTGCTATCACGGCTCTGGCGCTAGCGACGTTTGCGTTTTGGTTCTGGCGCACTGGCGAGCTCTCCGCCGCGCTCATCGTCGCGATCTCGGTAGTGGTGATCTCGTGTCCCTGCGCGCTGGGACTTGCTACGCCCGTTAGTACGCTCGTTGCGCTTGGGGCGGGCTTTAGGCGCGGGATACTTTTTAAAGAGGCGCGTATCATCGAAAGTCTAGCCAAGTGCGATACGGCCGTGTTTGACAAGACCGGCACGCTCACGTCGGGGCGGCTTAAAGTGAGTAAATTTACGCATGCGGGCAAATTTGACGCAAGCGCGCTTTTTTCGCTAGTTAGCGGCTCTACTCATCCCGTTAGCCGCGCCGTGGGCGAGTATCTGCGCGCAAATTTTAGAGATTTAAGACTTTTAGAGCTAAGCGGCTTTGAAAACATCGCAGCGCGCGGCACACAGGCTAAATTTGATGGCAAAAAGCTAGCCGGTGGGAACGAGAAATTTATGCGCGAGCTAGGGCTTTATGACGGCGAAGCGGTGCGCGGGACTTGTTATTTTTTCGCCGCAGACGGGGAGATCGCGGCGGCATTTGAGCTAGAGGAGAGCCTAAAAGATGGCGCCAAAGAGTGCGTAGCCGCGCTAAAAAACGCGGGCATGCGCGTGGCGATGCTGACAGGCGATAACGAATATGCCGCAAAGCGCGCGGCAGAGGAGCTAGGCGTGGGCGAAACGGCCGCAAACGCTCTGCCTACGGATAAGGCCGCCTACGTAGAGAGACTGGCACAGCAGGGGCGAAACGTGCTGATGGTAGGCGACGGGATCAACGACGCCGCCGCGCTCGCGCTCTCAAGCGTGGCCGTGTGTATGGGTAGCGGAGCGGCCGTGAGTATCGCAAAAAGCGACGTCGTGCTAATGAGAGATGACCCAGCTTCGCTCGCGGCTGCCGTAGCGCTCGCGCGTAAAACCTACTGCATCGTGCGGCAAAATTTGGCCTTTTCGCTCGTTTATAACGCCGTGACGATACCGTTGGCGATGGCCGGCTACGTCGCGCCCGCCGTGGCTGCGCTATCGATGTCGCTAAGCTCGGTCGCGGTCGTGCTAAACGCGCTGCGGGCTAGGAGCGAGCGATGAGCGGGGCGGTCGTGGCGATGATGATCGGGGTTTCTACGCTGCTTGGCGCGTGCGGGCTGGCGGCGCTGCTGTGGGGGCTTAAAACCAGGCAGTTTGACGACGAGCGAAAGTTTTTGGATGGAACGAAATTTGACGACGAAGATGCGCTAAACGATGCCTACGAGCTGGAGCTTCGCCGCAAAGAAAAGGGGTATAAGCCGCCTGATTGAGGTGAATTTACGCACTTATTTGACTCGTCTTTGCCGCCAAAATTTGGTTATTTTGGGTCGTAAAATTTGCCGCGAAATTTGATTTTGAGCGTGGGCGGCATTTGCGTTTTAAATTTGACGGCGAGGATTTCAGAGTCGAATTTGGACCATAAATTTAATCCGTTGTGGTTAAATTCGTTGTTAAATTTCGACTAACTACGGCATGATGACGGGCAAAAATTGAACGAATGATTTTGGCGTCTTGGACGGTAAATTTAGCGTGTAAAATAGCAAAAGCGCGCAAGGCGTAAGCTTGCGGCGTAAAAAATCGACTGCCCTTTGCTAGCAAGCGAGTCGTCAGTTCAAGACCGCCGCTTGACGCACCGGCCGGGTATGTCGCCTGCTTGGAGTTTGGGCGGCTCGGAGCCGTTTTAAATTTAATCGCTGCAATCGCCGAGCGGGCGCGGCTTAATCCTGTAAATTTTGTTTTCTTGCAAAAGCCTTGCTCTCGCAAGCCCTCTTAGTCTACTTTTAGCTTTTTAACGATATGATTCCGCAAATTTAAACAAAGGAAACAACATGAAAACGCTAGTTATCTTATCGCACCCAAATCTCGCCGCATCTCGCGTAAACAAAGCCTTATCTCAGGTAGCAAAGGCCGTAGCGGACGCTAAGGTGCGCCATTTGGAGGGGCTTTACGGCCTAGATATCGCACGCATAGACGCCCGCGCAGAGCAAGACGCGCTATTGGGCGCCGACCGCATCGTATTTTTGTACCCGATGTACTGGCTAAACGTGCCGCCTATGCTAAAAGCCTATATCGACATCGTCTTTTCGCACGAGCTGGTGGGTTCCGGCGCGCTTAAAGGCAAGGTCTTGCAGCTTGCGCTAAGCGTCAGCACTCCGCTTGGCGAATACTCCAAACAGGGCGCGATCGGCTTTAGCTTGGATGAAATTTTAACGCCGCTTAAGATCGCGGCAAACTACTGCGGGATGGACTTTGCCGTGCCGTTTATCAGCAGCGGATTTGAGCCCGGCGAGTTTGGCGACGATGCCGTAGATGCCGCAGCCGCGCGCTTCGGTAAACTTTTACGAGGAGAGCTAAGCCCAGGCGAATATCAAATTTAGCCTCGTCTTTTGCGACCGCGAGTTAAAATTTCGCGACGGAGAATTTGGCTGCAAAATCCGCTTTTGCCGAGCCGACCGCTAAAAAGCTCGAATTTAGCTCGGTTTTGCATTAATACGGGCGTTTTTATGTCGCCGCTTGCGGGCGTGCGATTTTGTAAACCCGCGCTACGGCGTGTATCTTAAATTTCTTTAAAGACGCGCCCTAAATTTAACCTTAAGCCCGAAATTGCGGTATTAAATTTATCCGTCGATTTTCGCGCCTCGATGCAAGTATAAAATCAAATTTAAAGCCTGATTTAAGCGAGTAAATAAAACCTGCGCTGAAACAATCTCTCGCGATTATCGCAAATGCTTGCCGCTACTTGTTTTGTCTGCTTGCGGTAAATTTGCGAGCTTAAACCGCGGGATTATTTTAGGCTATCGATATACTCGCTAACAGCTGCCATATCCTCGTCGCTTAGGTTTTTGGCGTGCAGTTGCATAATCTTGCCCATACCAAAGGCGTTGTTTGAGCCGTCTTTGTAGCCTTGTAGCGCTTTTATGCGGTCTTCTTTGCCGATGCTAGTTAGCGCAGGCACTTTGTTTGCGTATTTTACCTCCGCTTTTTCGCCG
>CAUSCW010000079.1:0-5876 GCA_963530195.1 uncultured Campylobacter sp. | reverse complement strand
TTGGCCCTGCTCGGGCTAACGGCTGCGAATGCGCAGGAGAAATTTTCCCCAGTCATCGTCATTCACGGCGGCACCAGCGGGCTTGATCTAACCAAAGAGGAATTTAAAATCCGCGAAGAGCCGATGAACCGGGCGCTTTTGGCGGGTCAAGCCGTGCTTGAACGGGGCGGCACTGCGATGGATGCCGTAACGGCGGCCATTATGGTGCTTGAGGACGATCCGAATTTCAACGCGGGCAGGGGCGCGGTATTTACCGCCGACGGATTTAACGAGCTTGATGCCTCGATCATGGACGGCTCGACCAAAAAAGCGGGCGCGGTCGCTATGGCGCGGCATATCAAAAACCCAATCCTAGGTGCCAGGCTCGTGATGGATAAGACGTGGCATACGCTTGTTGCAGGCGAGGGAGCCGACAAGCTCGCCAAAGAAAACGGCCTAGAGATGGTCGATCAGAAGTATTTTTTCACGCAGTTTAGATACGACGCGCTGCAAAAGGCTAAAGAGAAACAAAAGCTGCTACTTGATAGCGAAAAGGCGAAAAAGACGTCGTTAAATTTGCACGAGCGCCCGTATCTTGGCACCGTGGGCGCGATCGCTCTGGATAAAAACGGCAACCTAGCCGCAGCGACCAGCACGGGCGGCATGACAAATAAAATGACTGGTCGCATCGGCGATAGCCCGATAATAGGCTCCGGAACCTACGCCGATAACGACTCTGTGGCAGTTTCTTGCACCGGCACGGGCGACATCTATATGCGCGTAAACGCCGCGCACGAGGTCTCTGCTCTGTATAAATACAAAACCTCCGACGTGCAAAAGGCCGCCGAAGAAGCGGTACAAGAGGTCAAAGCGCTCGGTGGCAGCGGCGGCATCATCTCGATCGACAAGCACGGACACACGGGCTTTGCGTGGACGAAAGACAAGCTCGGTATGTATCACGGTGAAGCAAGGCTCGGAGCCAAACCGATCGTTTATTGGCCGTTAGGAGATAAATAAGCGTATTTAGCCCCTTTACGGGGCTAAATTTAAATCAAATAGCGAGGATAAATACGCTTTTTATAGCGCGTCTATCAAAATTTGGCGCCTTCGTTGATCAAGCGCTTGGCGAGGCTAAATTCGGTTAAATTTTACTTTCAGCACCTCGGCAAAGCGCAAATTTCTATTTAAAATCGGCTCTCTTTAACTTAGGCTCAAATCAAGAAATATTAAGTTCCGCCGAGCCTTAAATTTTACCAAAATCCATATTTCTTGATACCAAGGCGCTAAAATTTTAGGTAGAATATCGCCACATAAAATCAAGGCGGTAAAATGAGAAAATTTATAGTCATCCGCGGACACGCGGGCTCGGGTAAAACGACTTTCGCAAAAGAGAAAATTAAAGAATTTAAAAACGAATATCCGCAGGCGCAAATTTATCATCTGGAAAACGATATGTTTCTAACCGATGAGGCGGGGGTTTATACTTGGTCGCCGAAGCTTTTGGAGGATGCGAAGCGCAAGGTCGCCCGCGAGATAAAGCAGGCGTATAAATTTGCCCTGGAAAATAAAGATAAAGACATTCTTATCGTGCTTAGCAACGTGAGCGCACGCACCAAAGAGCTGCTAAGCCTAAAAGAGCAAGCCGCCCAAAATGGATTTATTTTCGAGTGCTTTAGAATGCAAAATTTCTTCGTCTCCGAGCACGGCGTCGACGAAAATACGGTGATAGCGATGTTTATCAAGGTCGCAAACAACAAAATAGAGGGCGAAATTTTGATCCCGCCCGTTAATCCTATGAGCCAAAGCGTGGCGCAAAAGATTAAAGACGCGGCGGCTATAAACAGGCGCGATCTGCCCTTTGATGCAGCGCAAAATACCTACGTAACGAAAAAATATATCGCCGCCACGCAGGATAAAAGGCTCTGGAGCGCGCGTCAAAGCGAACTTTATCCCGAGCTTCGCACCTACAAATACTCAAAACGCGTCTTTTTCAAAGCCGATTGGGATAAGGCGTTGCTTGAGATGCGCGGGCTCATAATGGACGAGGATCTAAATATCATCGTACGTCCATTCAAAAAGGTCTATAACTACTCGGAATTTACCTCGCGCAAAAGCCTCTATCCTATCAACATCACAGACGATACGCCCGTGCTTGCCGTGCGAAAGGTAAACGGCTTTTTGGGGTGTTGCACCTACGTAGATATCGGCGAAAGTGGCGCGAGCTTTAACCGCCGCGTCATCTACTCCACGACGGGATCGACCGATAGTAGATTTGCACAGATGGCGCGCGAGCACTGCTGTAAATTTGAAGAGATTTTCAAACGTTATCCAAATAAAACTTTTTTATTTGAGATCACCGACGAGAGCGACCCGCACATCGTAGAAGAGGAGCTTGGAGAGACTTTTATCGGACTTATCGACGTTAAAACCGGCGCGCAAGAGAGCGAATTTGAGCTGGATAAAATCGCCGCAAGTACTGCCGGAGTGCTAAAAAGACCTTTTTATAAAGAGGGCGAGCAGTATCTAAAAACGAGCTTTTCGGAGCTAAAAAATATAGTCAAAGAGGCGAAATTCGAGGGCTTTATGGTGTATATCCCGAGCCAAAACGATTTTTGCTTTAAGATGAAAACGCCTTATTATCTCGTGAATAAATTTTTCGCTCGCAGTAAAAACGAGGCGCTTTCCGGCAAACTGGATAAAACCAAGCTCGATGAGGAATTTCACCCCTTGGTCGATCACATCAAAGCAAACGAGCGAGAATTCAAATCCCTTGACGAGCAGGGCAAGCTAGGCTTTATAAAAGAATTTTTAGAAAAAATTTAACGATTAGCGCGAATATTTGACGCCGCGTAAATTTGATGCGGCGATTAAAATTTAAAGGAAAATGATGATATTTTTTACCTCCGATTTGCATTTTTATCACGGCAATATTATGAAATACTGCCCTAAATTTAGGGCTTTTAACGACGTAAGCGAGATGAACGAAAAGCTAATAGAGCTCTGGAATGCCGTAGTGGGGCCCGAAGATACGGTTTATGATCTGGGCGATTTTGCATTTTGTAATAAATTGAAGGATCTAAAAAGCGTCGCGCGTAGGCTAAACGGCTCGCATGTGCTGATTTTGGGCAACCACGATATGCTCATCAGCCAAAACAAAGAAGTGCTGCTACGCGAGCTAAAAGACGACGGAAATCCTATCTTTAGCGATATCCTGCACTACAAGGAGTTAAATTTTGACGGCGGCGCGGGCGCTATGAAGGACGGCAAAGCGGGTATGAGCATCTGTATGTTTCACTATCCCGTAGAGGAGCACAACCGCGCCTCGCAAGGCTCTTTTATGCTTCACGGGCACTTGCACGACCGCGCTTCCAGCCTAGAGGGGCGCATACTAAACGTAGGCTTTGACTCGCACGGCAAAATTTTAAGCTTAGACGAGATCGTGCAAATTTTAGGGCAAAAGGAGATTGCGGCAAGATATTCGTATCCGGGCTAAACACGGACAGCCGCAGCATTGATTTAAACGTAGCCTGTCGCAATATCTTGCAAAAGCACCCGCATAATACCAGGATAGACAAAGCGCTCGGCGGCAGCGGCAGCATCTTTATCGACAAGCACGGACACACTGACTTTGCATGGACGAAAGATAAGCTAGGGATGTATCACGGCGAAGCAAGACTCAGAGCCAAGCCGATCGTTTATTGGCTGCTAGGGGAGAAATGATAAAATTTAAGCAGGCGGCGAATAGCGCAAAGGTCGTAGGAGCGCCCAGCGAGAGATGATCAAATTTAGCCTCTTTTGTCTCGTTTGCTCTTTGCTTCCGCGCAAATTTTAAAATTTGCTGCGCGTTTTAAAAAGATCGGCGTGCGTTTGAAGGGCGGCTACGTGCTTAAAATAGCTGCACCGCCCGTTTTAATAAAACTTCGCTTCGGCAGGACAGAGCTTATCTAAATTTTAAATTTATCCGCGTGTAGTCCGCGCAAACGCGCCGAGCGGCAAAAATGGGAAGCGGGATAGCTTCCGTTCGAGTATCAAACAGCTTTTTGTGCTAGTTACGAATACGGCGCGTATAAGATGACAGAGCAAGCAGGCTCAATCCGTGCGCTGCGAAAATTTCGCGAAATTTTGCCGATTGTCGCGCGCGGTTTTATCTAAGCTGCCGTTAAATTCTATCCCTAGCCACCGTAATTCTGCTCGCGTTCAAATAAAATTTCACGAAATTCCGTAGAATTTTACGCTATGTATTCTGCAAGTCGGCGGACGAAATTTTGCGAGCGCGACCGGATTGCATGCGTAAATTCCGCCGTCAAATTATAACCTAGCGTAAATTTTTACGAACGGAATCGCCAGCTAAATTTAAACCCGCGCGGTTAAGCCTAATAAGCCCGCCTGCTAAAATTTCGTTCGCGCAGAATTCCATTTGAGTAAAGTTAAAATTTCACCTCAAATTCCGTCCAGTCCTCGTTGCTATCGCACGAAATTTTAAGCCCGAGCTCGTCGCAGTATTTTTTGGCGATAAAAAGCCCGATGCCAAAGCCGCCGTTGCGTTCGTCAAAGCGGGTGTAAAGCTCGAAAATATGCGGCAGATTTTGCCGCGCGATGCCCGCGCCGCTGTTTTTTATGCGAAGCGAGCGCTCGCTTAGGCTCACCTCGACGCAGCCGAGCTCATCACAATATTTTATCGCATTGCCAAGCAGATTGTCGATGATTTTTCGCAGCTTAAACTCATCCGCGCAAAAGGTTACCGGGCGCAGATCGGCGCTTAAGCTTATTCGCTTTTGCTCCGCAGCGATGCCGAAATACCTGGTGCGGCTTTGCACCAGCTCGCCTAAATTTACCTCTCGCCCGCTGCCGCTTTTGTTTAAGCTTAGCGCGGTTAAGTCCTCAAACAGCGCGTTTATCGTATTTGCGCCCGCCTTGATATTGCCTAGATATTTTTTCGGCTCGGAATCAAAAAGCTCGATACTCATCAAAATCACGCTAAGAGGCGTCTTTATCTCGTGCGTCGTGTCGCGGATGAAGCCATTTAGAAACTCGATCTTTTCATAAAGCGGACGCAGCGAAAGGCGGATGATAAAATATGCGATCAGCAAAATAAGCGCCAAAACAAGCGCGCTCGCGGCTAAAATTTTAAGCTTCAGAGCCGCGAGCTTACCCTCAAGCGCCTCCGTTTTGATCGCTACGTAGTACTCCGTGCCGTCCTTGCCGGTGAGATTAAACTGCTCGATCCTGTCAGCCCCCTCCATATACACGCGCGGCGCGTCATCTCTCGGCTCAAAATCCCGAGCGATTTCATCGCTACTATTCAGATCCGCAGCGTATGCCTGCATAGCGTCGAAATCGCCCTCATTTAGGCGCCCGCCGCGCGCTAGCTTAGCCTCTAAGCCGTGTTTGAAATCTCTGATCGCAAAGGCATCGCGATCCGCGATAAAAAACTTCTCCCGCTCGTAAAATACGCTGCTTACTAGTGCCAAAAACAGGGCGCTGGTGAGCGTATAGAGCAAAAAAATCGGTAGAATTTGACGCATTTTGGACACGGCGCGCTCCTAAAGATATTTATAGCCGAGCTTGGAAGCGTTTATGATGCGATCCTTGCCTAAAATTTTTCGCAACTCGGCGATATAAACGCGCAGGCTAAGCTCGCTCGGACTCTCGTCGTAGTCCCACAGTGCGGCGAAAATTTCATCCTTACTAAGGAATTTATCGCGGTTTTTCAAAAGCAGAGCAAGAAGCCGCGCCTGCTTTTGCGGCATCGGCACGGCTTTTCCGTCGCAATAAAGCGCGTGCTGAGCCATATCGAAACTAAAGCTTCCGCCGATATTTTCGCACAGGGCGGCGTTGTGGACGAAGGTGCGCTTTAGTAGATTATCCGCGCGCAGAGCCAGCTCTTTTAGCTCGAA
>CAUSCW010000078.1:0-6008 GCA_963530195.1 uncultured Campylobacter sp. | reverse complement strand
TTTCTAGCGCGATATAGACGTTTGCGATGGTTTGCGCCTCTACGCCCTGAGAAGCATCCACCACGAGTAGCGCGCCCTCGCAGCTAGCCAGAGAGCGGCTCACCTCGTAGCTAAAGTCCACGTGGCCCGGAGTGTCGATCAAATTTAGGACGAAATTTTGCCCGCCAAGCACGTAGTTTAGGCGCACGGACTGAGCCTTGATCGTGATGCCGCGCTCTTTTTCGATGTCCATCGTGTCCATGATTTGCGAGCTCATCTCGCGGTCGCTTACGGCGCCGCACTCCTGGATCAGGCGGTCTGCGAGAGTGGATTTGCCGTGGTCGATATGAGCGATGATGCTAAAATTTCTGATGTTTTTCATGACGTCCCTAGTTAAATTTTGCGCGATTGTATAAAAATTTTCGTTAAAGTAGAGTAAATTTATGTTTTATTAAGCACTCGGGTTCAAATTTGGCGGGAGCAGGGCGGCTTTACGGCGGGAGGGATCGTGCTCGTAAATTTAACAAAACGCGCCGCTTGCTAAAAATTTGAGGCTGTTAAATTTTAGCTTCAAATTTTACTAGATGGAAGCGGGTTTAAATTTGATAAATTCAGTCTATTTCGTTCAAATTTGACTTGACTAAACGTCTGCCGATTTTGCGCTCAAATTTTAATGACCATGCCCCAAATGCCCGCCCGCGCCATTTGATCTTACTTCGCAAATTAGCTCGTCCGCGCATTCGTTATCGCTGCTCTCAAGCTGCAGCGTCGTGTGCGTGATGCCTAGATGCTCCATTTCGTGCGATATTTCAGCCATGATCTGCTCCGCTTCGCGCACGCTCAGCTCGCCGCTAACCACGATGTGAGCCGTGAGCGCGTTTGCGCCGCTTGTTATGCTCCAGATATGCAGGTCGTGCACCGAGAGCACGCCGTCCACGCCTCTGATCTGCGCGACGAGCGCGTCTAGACACACGCCCTTTGGCGAGCCCTCCATCAGGATGTTTAGGCTCTCTTTTAACACGCCCCAGCCGCTTTTTACGATGAGCGTGGCTACGAGCAGGCTAGCCGCCGCGTCCGCCCAGCCCCAGCCAAAGCACATCATCGCCAAAGCTGCCGCGATCGCGCCCACCGAGCCTGCAGCGTCGCCCAGCACGTGCGCATAGGCGCCGCGCATATTGATGTTTTCTCTCACGTCGCTGCCGCGCAGCATATATAGCGCCACGACGATGTTTACGGCAAGACCCAGCGTGCTGATAGCAAGCATACCCGCGGTGGCTACTTCGGGCGGGTTTTTCAGGCGCCTGGCCGCCTCGATGACGATCAAAACGGCGATCGCGACGAGGGCAAGGGCGTTTATCGTCGCGGCTAAAATTTCAATCCGCCTGTAGCCGAAGGTCTTTTGCAGATTGCCTTTGCGTTCGCCAAATTTAAACGCAAATAGCGAAAGCCCGAGTGCTGCGGCGTCTGATAGCATGTGCCCGGCGTCGGAGAGTAGGGCGAGCGAGTTCGTCGCGAAGCCGCCCGCGACCTCGATCAGCATATAAGCGAATATTATAAGGAAAGAATTTCTCAAAACGACCTTGTTTAACGCGTGCGAATGCGCGCAGTGGGCGTGATTTTCGTGCATTTTGACCTCGTTTTTCGGCAAATTTTAGTTAAATTATACCCAAAAAGCGCCTAAATTTTATCTATTTCGCCCTCTAGCTCGATGTTTACGCGCTTACCGATCTCTTTTAGCTTGCTGAACTCCTCTATCAGCCTCGGCGCGTCATCAAGACTGATCGCAAACGTCCAAAGATAGGTGAGCACCGAGTAGATGTGGCCCGCGTTTGCTTGCTTGTGCGATAGCATAAATATCGCCAAGCTAAAAATCACCGCCGCACTCGTGCCGATGATGAAAAAGCTCATCGCCTCTCTGTTTGAGATGTGGATACGAAGCTTTGAAAGTACGTCGTAGTGGCGATTTAGCGTGCGCTCATCGCCTGCGCTTATGCGTACTGCCTCGCGCTCTAGCTGGTTGTTTAGCTTTAGATATAAGCGGTCGTTTTTGGCGATGTATTTGGGTAGCAAAACTCCAAAAACCGCGAGCAGGGCAAAAACTGCCAAACCCACGTAGAACTCGATAAATAAAAGCATGATCGCCGTGCCGAAAATCGATACGACCGAGGTAAAAAACACGGGAAAATGCTGCTCGAAAAAATCCACGAATTCGCGAGATAAATTTGCTCTTGCGATTACGGCGCTTTCGTCTTTTGCGGCTCTTTTTTCGTTCATTATCACGCTTACGGCAAGCCCCGCGTATATCCTAGTAAATACCTGCGTATCCATGCGCCGCCTAATCGAGCCAAGCCCCCAGCCGACAAACACTAAGCCCGAGTAGCTAAGCGCCAAAATCGTGTCGCCGGCTACGATGGCGTTTATGGCTATGCCGGCTAGTACGGGATAGATGAGAAATAGCCCGTTTTCCGCCAAAACCAGGCTAAACGTCAAGAACAGCTTTTTAAAATTTTTCTTTGCGATGAGCGTTAGCGTCTTATATGCGCTATTTTGCATAAAATTCCTTTGTTTAAAATCGCGCGGATTTTAACTGATTTTAAAATTTGCGTCAAATTTTGCGGATTTTTGCTGTAACTCTTGACATTACAACAAAATTTGACTATACTTCGCTCATCGGTTGTAAGTTATAACATTACAACAAAAATCTAAGGAGAAAAAAATGTCAAACTACAAGATCGTTTCAACGAAAAGCGAACCGAGAGTCGAGCTAAAAGAAGCTCTAGGCTTAAGCGGCTGTGAGCTTTCTATCAACGAGCTTCCCGCAAACGCGAGCGTGCCTTTCGTGCATTCTCACAAGCAAAACGAGGAGCTTTACTTGGTGCTAAAAGGCGGCGGTACGCTCTTTATCGACGGCGAGGAAAAGGCGGTGGGCGAGGGCGACGCGATCCGCATCGATCCGGCAGGCAAGAGATGCTTCAAAGCGGGCGCGCAGGGGATGAAGTTTATCTGTATCCAAACTAAACGCGGCAGCCTGGAGCAATACACGATGGATGATGGCGTGATAAACGAGGACGTAAAGCCTAGCTGGCTGTAAATTTACGCGGCAATAAAAACAAATCAAATTTAAAGGAGAAACAATGAAAGTAGCAATCATCGGAGCAAACGGAAAATCAGGTTCAAATTTGGTGCAAGAAGCCCTAAAACAAGGCTACGACGTTACGGCGATCGTGCGAAACAAAGAGTATAAAAACGGCGACGTAAAAGTTGTTTATAAAGACGTTTTTGAGCTTAGCAAAGCAGATTTAGAGGGCTTTGACGCCGTTATCAGCGCATTTGCGGCATGGACGCCCGAAACGTTCCCACTTCATAAAAAGGTAGCAAAACACCTCGCAGACGCGCTTAGCGGTACTAAAACGAGACTACTAGTCATCGGCGGCGCGGGTACGCTATACGTGGACGATAAGCAGACGATGGCTATGGATACGCCTGACTTCCCGCCTGAGTATATGGGCGTGGCAAAGGCTACGGCGGAGTCGTTTTTCGAGCTAAAAGGCAGAACCGATGTGCTTTGGACTTACGTAAGCCCGGCCGGCGAATACGACGATCAGGGAGCTCGCACGGGCAAATACGTGCTCGGTAACGATCACGTCATACTAAACTCGCAAAACGAGAGCTACATCAGCTACGCCGATCTTGCGATCGCGATCATTGACGATCTAAAAAATAGAAATTTCGTGCAAAAGCGCTTTACCGCAGTCGGCGAGAGAGCGTGAGCTTAAAATTTTGCGTAATTTAGCTAAAATAACGCCGCACGAAACTAACGTGCGGTTTTAAATTTAAATCAAGGCCGGTTATGCAAATAGGACAAAAATTTTCCATCGCTATACATATATTGCTTAGCTGCGAGTTTTTTAAGGACGAGAAAAACACGAGCGAATTTTTAGCCGGCACGATCGGCACGAACCCCGTCATCGTGCGAAATATAATCAGGCTTTTAAAATCGGCAAATTTGATAAACGTAAGCGCAGGCACGGGCGGTGCGAGCCTAGCTAAAAAGCCTGAGCAGATCACGCTGTTTGATATATTTTCGGCGGTAAACGAGGGCGAAAACGATATCTTTAAAATCCACAAAAACTCGCCGCCGCCTTGTCCTCTGGGAGGCAGGATCGAGGCGCTTTTGACGCCTAAATTTGCCTCCGCGCAGCAAGCGATGTTTGATAGCTTAGCGGGCGTAAATTTGCAAAATTTGCTAGACGAGCTTAGCGTAAAAAGCGTCGCTGAAATTTAAATTTACGTCAAACTTTTTCTTTGTTTTCTAATAAATTTATATATTTTAAAATATAATTCGTAAATTTAATCAAAGGAGTTTCAAAGTGGAAGCAGGCGTAAAAACCGTCAAATCAAAAAGCTTAATCAGAAGGTATTTTGAGATAAATTTGCTCTATAAAATTTTAGCCGGGCTGATTTTAGGAGCGGTATTTGGCGCCATATTTCAAAACGCAACCGGCGCTATCGAGATACTAAAGCCGTTTGGAGATATATTTATAAGACTGCTTAAGATGATCATCGTGCCTATCGTTACCGCTTCGCTCATAGTGGGCTGTAGCTCGATCGCGCCGTCTGATCTGGGTAGGGTAGGGGCGAAGGTGCTGCTATTTTACCTTGCGACCTCGTTTTTTGCGATACTTATAGGCCTTGGCGTGGGGATATTTTTAGAGCCCGGAGCCGGCCTTGGTATCACGGGTGCTGCTTCTGCGCAGGCCAAAGCGGCTAATGCGCCTTCTATGTCGCAAATTTTAGTAAATCTTTTCCCGACTAACCCCATAGAAGCGATGGCAAAGGGCGAAATTTTACAAATCATCGCCTTTAGCCTATTTTTCGGCGTCGCGCTTTCGTTTGTAAAAGACAGCAAGGACGAGAGGCTAAGCAAACTGGGTCATCTCATCTACGACGTATTTGACGGGATAAACCACATAATGTTTAAAATCGTTGGTTGGATAATGCAGTATGCCCCTATCGGCGTTTTCGCGCTGATTTTTATCGTATTTTCTCAGCAAGGCGTAAAGGCTTTCGGCCCGCTGCTAGGCGTCACGATTAGTACTTATATCGGCTTTATCGCTCACGTGGCGCTGATTTTTACTTTGGCTTGCCTAGCTATAAAAATCAGTCCTTTGAAATTTCTAAATAAGGTAAAATCTCCGATGATAACGGCATTTGTTACCAGAAGCTCGGGCGGAACGCTGCCTATATCGATGAAAACCGCGGATGAAGATATGGGGGTACCTAAGCAAATTTACGGCTTTGCTCTACCTGTCGGAGCAACCGTAAATATGAACGGCACGATCATATATCTTGGCATATGCGCGATATTTATCGCAAACGCCGTCGGAGTGCAGCTTGACATGGGAGCAAAGCTAACTATCATTCTAACGGCCGTCCTTGCTGCCGTCGGAACTGCGGGAGTGCCGGGTGCCGGCGCTATAATGCTTTTGATGGTGCTTGAATCAGTCGGTCTAAAAGTAGAGAGCGGAAGCGCCGTAGCCGCAGCATATGCGCTTATTTTAGGAATAGACGCGATCCTTGATATGGGGCGTACGTCGCTAAACGTCGGTGGAGATATGCTAGGCGCGGTTTTCGTCGCTAAAAACGAAAATAGTCTTGATATGAGCAAATGGGAGTAGTTTGCGGCTAGAATTTGGCTATAATCAGATAAAAATTTAAAAAGGATTTATATGATTTTTATCGATGCTTGTTTGAAAAAGCCCACGCCTTATACGCCCGTTTGGATGATGCGCCAGGCGGGCCGATATCTGCCCGAGTATATGCGAGTCCGCTCTGCGGCGGGGGATTTTCTATCACTTTGCAAAGACTATAAAAAAGCAAGCGAGGTCACTATCCAGCCGGTTGAAATTTTAGGCGTGGATGCGGCGATACTTTTTAGCGATATCCTAGTCGTACCGCTTGAGATGGGTATGGGTCTGCGCTTTGAAAAGGGCGAGGGGCCCGTTTTTTCAAATCCTATAAAAACCGCC
>CAUSCW010000077.1:0-6402 GCA_963530195.1 uncultured Campylobacter sp. | reverse complement strand
GCAAAAATAGCTCGCAAAATTCGCCGCGTTCGTCCATAACGGCGACCTTTGACGAGGTAGAGCCGATGTCGATACCGATAAAATGCATAAAATTTAAATCCGTCGAAAAATATTTCTACACCGTAGAACTTTAGCGCAATCTTAGCTTTTTAAGACTTTTATATCGCTAAAATTTAGCGCAGGCGAGCGGCGCAGATTAAATTTAGCCTCATGCCGCGTTTGAATTGGTTTTAAATTTAGATTTAAATTTAGCGCTCGCGGGCGATTAGAATTCCGCTTAAAATTACCACCGCGATGCCCGCTAGCACGATAGGGCCGGGTAGGTGATCGCCTAGCATAATGCCTAGCGCCATGCTAAATAGGATGTCGCTGTAGCTGATCGCGGCGACGATGCCCGCTTTGCGCGAAGCAGCGTAGGCGCGCGTCATGTAAATTTGAAAGTAGATACCGCTGACGCCCAGAAGCGCCACGAGCACCCAGCCGAGCAGGCTCGGTAGATTAAAGTAAGCAAGCCTCGCCAAATCCGCCCCGTTGAAAAGCCCTAAAATTTTAACCTCGCTATCACCGAGCACCCAGCCTGCAGCCATCATCATCGCGCTTAAAAAGGTAGCAGACGAGACGAAAACCAGCACGATGAGGTTGGTGGCGTAGTATTTGCGAAGCTCGCGCACGCTCGTATACGCAAGCCCCGCGCACATGCCGCCGAAGATTCCCACCGCGTCGGTTACGCTGATGCCGATGTGCGGGCGCACGACGAGTAAAATCCCGCCAAAGCCCAGCAGTATCGCAAACCATGCCTTGGAACTTAGCTTTTCGCCTAAGAAAAATGCCGAAAATAGCGCGGTGAAAATGGGCGCGGTCTTTTGGAAGGTAAAAGCGGTGCCAAGATCGATGTGAGCGATGTTGTAAAAAGTCGCTAAGATACCGCAGCTGCCGATAAAGCCGCGAAACGCGAGTAGCCACGGCTTGCCGCCCGGGCCCAGATTTTTTACTCGCCTTAGCGAAAATAGCACGATCGCGATGCCTACGACGTTGCGGAAAAACACGATCTCGGCGCTACTCATCCGCTCCGCCATAACCTTGGCTAGTGCGCCGTTTAGTGCGAAATAAAAGCTCGCTATGAGCATGTAGTAAACGCCCAGATGTTTCAACCAAAACGCGGAGTAAAATTTCTGCTTCATCGCCCGCTACTTTCGGTTCGCCACGAGCGCGCTGCGAAAGGACGCGCCTTGATTTTATAAAGCAGGATTAGAAGTCCGGGCAGATTGCGAAAGAGCACGACCTCAAGCGATGAAATTTGCGCGCCCAAAAGCTTGGCGAAAACGCCCGTAAGAGAGTTGTAAAAGCACGCCATCAGCATATAATACACGCTTAGATGGTGTAGCAAGAAGTTGTTGTATTTCATCGCGCCCCTTTAGATTTGCGGAATTATACACGCATAATGATTAAATTTTAATATCCCGCCGTTTTAATATTTTGTCGCGCCGCCGCTTGCTTGACGAAGCAGTAAAATTTGCGCAGCTGCGGGTTTTTATGTTTTCGCGCGGTTATGCTCGTTCCGCGCCTCAGTTGCTAGTTTTCGCGCTCAGACTTCGGTTTTAAAATTTTATAAAATTTACGTGCAGTCTCGCGATCTACGGTATCTGCGGCGGTGGATCGCGCGCCTTAAGGCCTTTTATCTAGGCGACGCTCTGTTCGTGTCGCGATAAAATTTCGCTAAATTTAGCGGCTAAATTTTATAAAATTTTGCCGCCCGATTCCTGCGAGCGAGCGCGTAGAATTTGGCTTTAATCTATTTTTGGTTATAATCGCGCCAAAAACTACAAGGACGAACGTGAAAAGTTTGATCATCATCGGGCGCCCCAACGTCGGCAAGTCGAGCCTTTTTAACCGCCTGGCGGGCGCTCGCATCGCCATCACGAGCGACGTTGCGGGTACGACGCGCGATACCAATAGAGCCGAAGCCGAAATTTTCGATCGTCGCGTGCGCGTGATCGATTCGGGCGGCCTGGATGACGCCTCCGAGCTGTTTGCGCGCGTGCAGGCTAAGACGCTAAGCGAGGCAAAGAGCGCGGATTTGATAATCTTTATGACGGACGGCAAGCTATTGCCGAGCGACGATGAGCGGCGGATATTTTTCTCGCTGCAAAAGCTCGGTAAGCCCATTGCCCTAGCGGTCAATAAGATCGACGGCAAGCGCGATGAGGAGCGCAGCTGGGAGTTTAACGAATTCGGCGTTAAATTTTTCCCGATCTCCGTCTCGCACAACAGCGGCATCGACGAGCTCAAAGAGTGGATCTACGGCTTTTTAGACCCTGCGCCCGCGCAGCAGGACGAGGATGAAATTTTTGATGATTTTATAGAGGGCTTCAACGACGAGGGCGAGCCGAAAGAGGGGCGCGACGAGGAATTTTACGCTAGCAAAACCATCGGCGTGGGCATCATCGGACGGGTAAACGTCGGTAAATCAAGCCTTCTAAACGCGCTTGTGGGCTCGCAGCGCTCGGTCGTGAGCGATTATGCGGGCACGACGATCGATCCGGTGAACGAAAGCACGGAATTTCAGGGACGCACGCTCGAGTTTATCGACACGGCGGGCATTCGCCGCCGCGGCAAGATCGAAGGCATCGAGCGTTTCGCGCTAAATCGCACCGAAAAAATTTTACAAAACTCCGACATCGCGCTTTTGGTGCTTGACGCAAGCGAGCCGCTAAACGAGCTGGACGAGCGCATCGCGGGGCTTGCGGCTAAATTTGAACTCGGACTCATCATAATTTTAAACAAATGGGATCTTTGCGAGCGCGATTACGATGAGTTCTGCCGCGATTTGAGAGATAGGTTTAAATTTCTTTCCTATGCGCCGATCATCAGCGTCAGCGCGACGGATAAGAAGCGGATCCATAAAATTTACCCGCTCATTTTGGAGGTTTATTTAAATTTTACGCGCAAGCTCGGCACCGCAAGGATCAATGAAGCGGTAGAAGCCGCGATAAAGGCGCATCCGATACCTCGCGAGCGGGGCAAATCGGTTAAAATTTACTACGCCGCGCAGATCGGCTTTGCGCCGCCGAAGATCGCCCTTGTAATGAACCGCCCCGGAGCGCTACATTTCAGCTACAAGCGCTATTTGATGAACAGGCTGCGCGCGAGCTTTGCTCTTTCGGGAAGTCCGCTAGTGCTGCTGCCGCGCAAAAAAGGGGAGAGCGATGAAGAGCGGTAATATCGTACTCATCGGCTTTATGGGGGTCGGCAAGGGCACGGTAGCGCGGGCTCTGGCTGCGCAAAGCGGGATGTTCGCGCTTGATTGCGACGATATGATCGAAAGCTATGCCAATAAAAAGATCGGGCAAATTTTTAAAGAACAGGGCGAGCAGAGCTTCAGAAAGATGGAGGCGGGCCTTGCGAAATTTTTAGAAAAGTCCGTCCGCTGCGCCGTGATCTCCACAGGCGGCGGCTTTTACGCCGTGAAAAATTTAAATAAAATCGGCACCGTCGTGTATCTGAAATCAAGCTTTGAAGGGATCGTGGGGCGCTTAAAAAACAGCGAAAACGCGGAGAAAAAATTTGCCAAGCGCCCGCTGCTAGCCGATCTGCAAAAGGCCGCGGCGCTGCACGCTCAAAGAGACGGGGCGTATGAAAAAAAGGCCGACATAGTAATTGACGTGGAAAATAAAAGCGTAAAAAAGATCGTAAAAGAAATTTGCTCCGCCTGCGACGGGCTAAATTTAAAGGGGAAAAAGATGTCTAAGCAGAAGTGCTCCGGCGGCGGCAAAAATTCCGAGCCGCACGGCAAAGAGGGCAAAAGCGATAAGCTTAAAAAGAAAGAGGCGCTAAAGCAAAAGCTGCGTGAGCTGCTGGAGGGCTTAGAGCGCGAGCAAATTCCAAAGCGGGTGATCGCGTGGCACTTCGATCTTTACGAGCCTTATGCGCTTGAATTGGCGGGATCGAGCAGTTATGACGCGGATGACGACGACTGGGCGTGCGAGGACGAGGATGAGTTTTATCCGCAAAACTCGCGCTTGCAGCTTGAATTTTTAAATGAGCTTTCGTGGCGGCAGGTTTTAAAAATGCTCGTGCAGGCTCTGCGCGAGCTGCGAGAGCAGATGCCAGATGCAAAAATTTTTAAGTGCAAGCACATTGCCGTGGGTTTTGTGGATGGCGATTTGATTTTGATTTAAAGGAGCAACGATGAGAATTTTAACGGGTCTTCAGCCCAGCGGCAAGCTGCATTTGGGCAATTACTTCGCGAGCATCAAGCAGATGGTGGATGCGCAAAACGCGGGCGAGCAGATGTTTATGTTTATCGCAAACTACCATGCGCTCACGTCCGTAAGCGACGGCGCAAAGCTAAAAAACTCCACCTACGAGGCCGCCGCGGCGTTTTTATCGCTGGGGATAGATCCGAAAAAGACGGTGTTTTGGGTGCAAAGCGACGTGAAAGAGGTGTTGGAGCTTTACTGGATTTTAAGCGGATATGCGCCGATGGGGCTGCTCGAGCGGGCGCACGCCTACAAAGACAAGATCGCCAAGGGCTTTGAGAGTAAACACGATCTGTTTAGCTACCCCGTTCTGATGGCGGCGGACATCCTGCTATACAGCGCGGAGGTCGTGCCCGTGGGCAAGGATCAGATCCAGCACGTCGAGATCGCTCGCGACATCGCGCTTAAATTTAACAACGCCCACGGCGAAATTTTAACTATTCCGCAAGCACGCGTAAATGATGAAGTAGCGATCGTGCCGGGCACAGACGGCGCGAAGATGAGCAAGAGCTACGGCAATACGATCGATATTTTTGCAGATGCCGCGACGCTAAAGAAGCAAATTTCAAGTATCGTAACAACCTCCGAGCCGCTAGAAGCGCCTAAGCAGTGGCGCGGATGTAATGTCTATAATATCGCGAAGCTGTTTTTAAGCGAGGCGGCAGAACAAGCGGCGCTGCGGGCTCGCTACGAGCGCGGAGGCGAGGGGCACGGGCATTTTAAGGCGTATCTAAACGAGCTCGTGCTTAGCTATTTCAAAGACGCGCGAGATAAATTTGAATACTATCAAAGCCACCGCGAAATTTTAGACGAGATGCTAAGACAGGGCGCGCAAAGGGCGGCTGCGACGGCTGCTTCATTGATGCAAAAGGTTCGCGCCGCCGTGGGGATTTATCGCTAAGAGGGTGAGATGACGGATTACGCTAGAGAAATTTTATCTGACGGCAAGCTGCTTCGGCAGAAGCTGGAAATTTTCTTGCAAACCCCGAGCAAGGTTGAAATTTACGCACGCGCCTGCGAGAAATTTTTCGCCGCGGGCAAGCAGCGCGAACTAACTTACGTAAGCACGTGGAGTTGGTGGGCCTTTTTCGGTACGCTGTTCTTTTTTCTGTACCGCAAGGAGTATAAAATTGCCGCAGCCCTATTTGCCGTTGCGGTGGCTACCTGCTTTATTCCGTTTTTGGATGGGCAGGACAGAACCATAGGAACGGCAATTAGCGTCAGTAGCGGGACTATGGCGAAATATTACGTTTGCGATAGTTTTGTTTCATTGCTGGATAAGCAGGACGATGAAGCCCTAAGACGGGGCGGCGGCGTGAATAGATGGGCGATATGGCTCGCGGTAATATTTTACGCTTTTGTCGCAATTGTGTTTGCGCTGATAATTTCAAACGGCGGCAAAATTCAGTAGTTTTAAAGGGATTTCGCGCTCAAAATAGCTAAATAAATTTTAAAAAGGAGTAAGAGTGAAAGCGATCGTAACGGTGATCGGTAAGGACAAGGTTGGCATTGTGGCGGGCGTTTCGGCCAAGCTCGCGCAGCTTGGGCTAAACATAGACGACATCAGCCAGACGGTTTTGAATGAGTTTTTTACGATGATGGCGGTGGTTTCCAGCGACGAAAAGCAGGACTTCACGGCCCTACGCGAGGAGCTAAACGAGCTAGGCGAAAAGCTAAAAGTAAAGATCAACATCCAAAGCTCGGCGATCTTTGACGCCATGCACAACATCTAAGGTGCGCAGATGGACATCAAAAACGTAACCGAAACGATCGCGATGATCGAGGAGCAAAATTTCGACATCCGCACGATCACGATGGGCATCAGCCTGCTTGACTGCATCGATCCCGATATCGACAAGGCAGCGGAGAAAATTTACGCAAAGATCACCGATAAGGCTCGCGATCTGGTAAAGGTCGGCAATGAAATTTCAGCAGAGCTCGGCATCCCGATCGTAAATAAACGCGTCTGCGTAACGCCTATTGCCATCATCGGCGCGGCGACGAACGCTACTGACTACGTGCCGCTTGCTAAAGCGATGGATGAGGCGGCGCAAAAGGTCGGTATCGACTTTATCGGCGGCTTTTCGGCGCTCGTGCAAAAGGGCTACGCAAAGGGCGATAAAATTTTAATCGACTCCATCCC
>CAUSCW010000076.1:0-6561 GCA_963530195.1 uncultured Campylobacter sp. | reverse complement strand
CAGTCGCAGTGCGGATCGATCGGATCGTGATCGCTGATAAAGCCCGCGTTTTTGATGCTGATCTTGCCGAAGCTCGTAAACAGCGTGCCGTTGCGCGCATTTCGCGTAGGCATCACGCAGTCGAACATATCCACGCCGCGAGCGACATTTTCGACGAGATCCTCGGGCGTGCCAACCCCCATCAAATATCGAGGGCGCGCCGCATCGACGTATGGCATCATAGCCTCTACCGTGTCGTACATCAGCTCGTTTTTCTCGCCCACGCTGAGCCCTCCGATTGCAAGCCCGTCAAAGCTCATCTCGCACAGCGCTTCGGCGCAAAATTTGCGCGCCTGTGGGTCGGTGCCGCCTTGTATGATACCGAAGATGTTTTGATGCGCGTGCAGGCCGCGAGATTTCATGGCCTCGTTATAATCTATCGCCTCGCGAGCCCATTTTATCGTACGCGCTACGCTTAGATCGATACGCTTTTTAAGCCGCGATCTATCATCGCAGCTCAATGCGCCAGGCTCGCGCGGCAGCTCCACCAAATCATCCAAAATCATCATAATATCGGAGTTTAGCTCATACTGCGTATCGAGCACCGAGCGCGGCGTAAAATAATGCGTACTGCCGTCGATGTGGCTTTTAAATTTTATACCGCCCTCGTCGTTTTTGGTGTTTGCGCGCAGGCTGAAGGCCTGAAAGCCGCCGCTGTCAGTCAGAAAGCTGCGAGGAAATTTCGTAAATCCGTGCAGCCCGCCGAAGCCCGCCACCACCCGCGAGCCGGGGCGCAGATACATATGATAGGTGTTGGCGAGGATGATCTGCGCGCCTAAAAGCTGCTCTACGTCCGTCGCATCGAGCGCCTTGACCACGCCCACGGTGCCGACTGGCATAAAAACGGGGGTGCGGATCGTGCTATGCGCCGTGCGGATCGTGCAGGCGCGCGCCTCGCCGTCTGCGGCGTCTATCGTAAAATCCATCTTGATCCTTTAAATTTTGCTTCTTGCGCGCACTCGGCGCAAAATTTTAAAAAGCGATTGTAGCGAAATTTAAATTTGCGGCAGGTAAAGGCGGGTTAAATTTAAAGGATATTATGAAGCGTTTGCGGATTAAAATTTAAGTAGCGGAGTCGCCGCAACTGCAAAACGTAAAATTTGCAAGCGAAACTATGACCACAAAATTTGAAAATACAAATTCGATTAAATTTACGAGTGAGATTATTGATAGTAAATTTAGCCGCAAACGGCGCAAATTCGACCGCTTGCAGCGTCTTATCTACGGCTCGTCCAAATAAATTTAGCGGCTTTAGAGTTTATCTTTGCGCCTAAAAGCCGCGACGCGCTATGCCGCTAGGCGCTTTTGCGCGTGCGAGGCTTTCTTTTCGCGGGAGCACTTTTTGCGGGCGAGCTTTTGCTGTCCGGCAGATTTTCCAAAGCCAAATTTGCTACGGATCTCTTTCTGCCCCTGCTCTTTGCTTTTCTATTTTGCAAAAACTCGCTGTATGGCGAGCCGTAAAGGCTAGCGTGCCAGATCGCGCTTGCCAGCATCACTGCACCCGAAATTTTATGCAGCTGCGACATTCGCGAGTTCATATTCAGCGCGGTTAGAGCCGTGATGCCCATACTCACTCCGAGCGCCGTTTTAGCCGCTTTGCGCTGAAAGTTTAGATCCAAAATTTTATCTTCAATGCTCAAATTTTACCCCTTTGATGGAATTCAGTAGTAACCCAATCGTCGTGCCGTTATGCAGCAGCGCCGTAGCTACGGGACTTAGCGCGCCGAAGGTCGCCAAAAATAAAATGATCGAATTTATCCCCACGGTAGCGTTGAAATTTCGATTTACGAGCCGCAGTGTGTCGTTAGCCAGCGCCTTTACCTGCGCGACGCCCTCGATGTCGTTTTTCAAAAGCCCGATCTGCGCGGAAGCCTTGGCGATCTCGGCGCCGTTTAGCATGCTAATGCCGATGTCCGCCTTCATCAGGCTCGGCGCATCGTTTATGCCGTCGCCCACGAAGACCACCTTTCGCCCCTCGGCTTTTAACTGCTCTAAAATTTCGGTCTTTTGCGTCGGCAGTAGCTCGCCGTAATAGCGATCTACGCCGAGCTTTTTGGCTACGGCGCGAGCTTTTGATTTCACGTCGCCGCTTAGCATGACGATCTGCCCTACGCCAAGCTCGCGAAGCCTAGCGATGACGGCGCGAGCGTTTGCGCGCACCTCGTCTCTAAGTCCGATGAGCCCCAAAAGTCTGCCGTCAAATGCGATGTAAAGCAGCGCGAGTCCCTTTTGCATCGCAAGATCGATAGTCTCTTCATGCGCCGCAAACGAGATCATCTCGTCATCCTCCAGGAAGTGGCGCGAGCCGATGATGAGCTTTTTACCCTCGATGCTGGTCTTTACGCCGTGAGCGACGACGAATTCCACCTCGTCGTGGTGCTTGTGGATAAAGCCGTGCTTTTTAGCCGCATCCACGATCGCCTCGGCTACGGGGTGAAAGTAATGCTCCTCGGCGCTCGCGGTTAAATTTAAAATATCGTTTTTGCTGAAATGCTCGTCAAACGATATGATCTCTGCGACCTCCAGATTGCCGTACGTAAGCGTGCCCGTCTTATCAAATACGAAGGTGTCGGCGCTCGCAAGCGACTCAAGAGCCTTGGCGCCTTTGATCAAAATCCCGTTTTTGCCCGCCTTTGAAATGCTTGACTTAAAAGCAACCGGCGTAGGCAGCTTAAGCGCGCACGAGTAATCCGCCTGTAGCACCGAAGCTACGGTCATAAAATTTCGATTTATCAGATAGGACACACCCGCAAGTCCGAAGGTTACCGGCACGAGCTTGTCGGCTAGGTGAGTCGTATGCATACCGATGCTGGAGCGCTCGTTAAGAGATGCCGTGATGTAGTGTTTGATACGCTGCGTGGAAGTGTTTTCGCCGACGTTTTCCGCCCAGATACGGATCCTGCCCTCCTCTACGATCGTGCCGCTCAGCACGCTATCGCCGCGAGATTTTTTCACTGCGACCGATTCGCCCGTCATATTGGCTTGATTTATCATCGCTTCGCCGCTTACGACGTGCCCGTCCACGGCTATGACGTCGCCTGCGCCCACGACCACGATATCGCCTACTTTTAGCTTGGAAGTGGCGATTTTGACTTCGGTCTTTTTGCCGTTCTGATCTATCTCTACCCATGCCTCGGCGATGTCCGGGCGGGCGAGCTCGCGGATCAGATCGTCGCTTTTATAAACGGTGCTTTCCTCCATATATTCGCCAAGAGCAAGCATTGTGTTGGTGCTGTTTGCTGCAAATACATCGCCGCGAGCGAGCGAAATCCCAACAGCGGCAGCTTCCAAGCCCTTTGAAGTAAGCCCGTGACGAAAGCTTTCTTTAATGCCCTCTTTTAAGATAGGCATGCACGCTACGATGCTAAATGCGCGCGCTAAAGGCGAAGTGCGAAAGATTAAATTTCCGCCCAACGCAAGAAGCGCTAAGATAAATTCGTTTTTGCTCGGTAAATTTTTATGGTTAGCGGGGATAATTGATTTTAGCTCGCTTAAATTTAAAGCTTCAAGTTGCTTTAGAATTCCTGCCCTATTCGCACCCGCGTCAAGCTTAAGGATCAAAGAGCCGATTTTAGCGTTAAATCTAGCTTCCGTTACGCCTTCAAGCCTCGCAGCAGCTTTTTGCAGCGCGCTCGCATCGAGCCCTTTAAAGCCCGCGACCTTTATGCGCAGTCTAGTTTTAGTCTCATGTAAAATTTTAAAATTTTGCATCGACTACTCTTGCATCTCTGCCTTGGCGTCTTCGAAGCGCTCCTTCATCTCTTCGATGCCCATCTGAAACATCTCAGTGCCCTTTGCGATGAGCTTAAAAAGCTTTTTTTGCGCGTTTTCGTCGGTTAGAAAATAGGTCGCCGCGGCCCCCAGAACGATGCCTGTGATAAATGAGTTGCTACCGAATAAGCCGTTCGCGTTTTGTCTGCTACCCATGGAATTAAAAATTCCACCGAAAGCGGAGCCCTGAGTAGAATTTACATCGCTTGAACTTTGAGTGGCAGAATCTTTATTGTCCGAATTATTGCTGGAAGCAGAACTATTAAAAGGCGTAGAATTTACCCGCTCGTTTATCCATTTAGCCCAACCGCCGAGCTTTTCGTCACCGGCAAAGCCGCCCGCAGAGCCGCTAGAATATTTATTGCCACCAAAATCGTAATCGTCTAGAATTTCTTTCAAATCTTTTTTTGTGATATAGGGATTACTCATTGCCTACCTTAAGAATAAAATTTCTACCCGCGACAAGCGCGCCTACGCATACTGCTACGCCTGCCGCTGCGCGTAGATACTCGCCTTGCACGAGTTTGTTTGCGCTGTAAATCGCGCCGCCACCAATGATACCGCCGCTTAGCGCGATATCTAGCGCATCGCGAATCGCTTTAGATTTGCTTTTGCCTTCTTTAGCTTTAACGAGCTCTACGGCGCAACCGCCGATCGCCCCCGCTATAGCACCGCTTAAAACGTGATCCAGCGGCGAACGCTGTGTCGTAAGTGATCTATTCATTTAGGCCTCTATTTTTCTGATTTATCGTCTGCGGACGTAAATTTAGCCGAAGAATTATCGTCCATTTTTACGATCTGTGGGATATTAAGCGGAGTAGTAGATGCTGCGGATGTCTCACCTGCCGGTGTTTCGCCCGTCTTAGTGCTCACGGTAGATTTTTTAGTTCTTTTAAATCCCGGTTTCGGTCCCGGCTTTTTTCTGGTTTTTTTTGCAGTGCTATCGCTACTTGTCGCAGCTTTTTTACCGCCAGACTTTCTTTTACCTTTTACCGCCTCAGCGACATCGTCTAGACCTTCTTTGGCTTCCGCAAAAATTTCTTTCGATTTTTTGCTTAATTTTTCTGCTCCGCCTTTGACGCTATTTTTCAGCTCCTCGACGCTTTTACTGCTAACGATTTTATTCGCACCTTCTTTGATTTTATCTCGATTGTTATAAGCGTAAACCGCCGCGCAACCAAGCGCAAAACCTGCTAGAAATGGGATCGGCATTTCATTCTCCTTGTGTTAAGATTATAAAGTCATTTTATCAACTTTACATAGATTTTGATATTATAGCGACTTTTTTAGATTTTTGCAATCCTAATTTAATTTTTCTGCAAAATTCCTTTAATTAAATTAGAAAATGCGCTATTTAAGATATTTTGCAAATCGTATTTTTGAAATATCCGCTCTAATTCCTGCGGATTTTTTAAAATTTCATTTAACAAATCAGTTAAATTCAAAGAATTTGAATCAACCTCGCATTTAGAATTTAGTTCCTTTAAAATCGGTAAAATTTCATTATACGAAACCGCCTGCGCCTTATACAGCAGCTCTTTAAATTCTGCGTTCTTGCACGAATTAATTAGATCGTCATAAAACATCATAGAGCTTTTTTCTATCAAAAGTGCCGAAGCCAAAAACTCATTTAGACCTTTTGCAGCCAGTGCCTCACTGCTATTTTCAGGAGGAGTGGCGTCAAGCCCGCAAGAATTTGCAAAATCTAGCATCCGCTCAAGTAATCCAGCTCGTAAAGATAGAATTTCTCCTAGCTTTTTATCTTGAAATTTAACTGCGCCCAGCGAATAAAACTGAAAAATTTGTGCCTCTTTTTCGAGCAAAAGAGCGATATTTGCAATTTGAGCCTCATTTAAATTCCGAGATTTATTATAAATTCTGCGCGATTTTTTGGTGCTACGCAATGCTTCTTCGCTCAAGAAATCGCCTCGATATTAGAATTTACAAGCGCTATTAGCTCTGGCGAACTGATGCCGCTTAAAAACTGCTCCCAAAGGTGCATCGGAAAAATATTTTCGTCGTAATGAATCGTCAGCGAGCCAATTAGGGAGTTAAATTTATACTCTTTTATCCCGCGAATTGCAGCTATTTTAGCCTTTAGGCTCTCCTCGCTCACGCTATCTCGCAACTCCCTAATTTTGGGACTTACGCGGATACGGATACGACCTTTGCTATGGCTAATTTTGCTAAAATATTTATGAAATTCCAAAATATCGTTGTGATTTATTTTCATATTTTTCCTTAAATTTGCACCTAAATAATATCATAAATCATTTAATTCCTGCTAAATTTTGCGAATTATTTGCGTTTAGGACGAAATATTTTTATCTTATTTTCATCCGCTGTTATGTAATTCCCTCCCATTAGATCAATGCAATACGGCACGGCAGGAAATACCGGCAAAAGGCATTCTTTAATCGCTTTTGGATTGCCCGGTAAGTTTATAATCAGAGATTTTTTGCGGATCGCTGCTATCTGGCGCGATAAAATTGCCGTAGGCACGATCTTTTGGCTTTCTGCGCGCATTAGTTCGCCAAAGCCTGGCATTAATTTCTCACTTACCGCCTCGGTCGCTTCAGGCGTTACATCGCGCGGAGCAGGACCCGTACCGCCCGTAGTTAGCACCAAATCACAACCCGCTTCGTCACAAAGATAAATCAGCTTATCTTTGATTAGCTCCAGCTCATCGGGGACGATTTCATAAAAATACTGCTTCTCGCAAGTTAGCCAATCATCCATCACGGCAATTAT
>CAUSCW010000075.1:0-6656 GCA_963530195.1 uncultured Campylobacter sp. | reverse complement strand
CAGTCGGCAAGGACGGGCGTAAAATTTGGCGTCATTATCTTGGCGGCACGATAAAGTCTATGGCGTTAAGCGAGGACGGGAGAGTGCTTTTTGTGGGCACTTACGGCGGCAGGCTGCATAAGCTACGCCTAGGCGCGGGCCAAGACAGCCACACGATCGGCAACGGCAACCACAAAGAGGAGTTTAGACTGATCGCTTACGAGGATAAAATTTATCGGTGGTAAATTTCGCGGTACGGGCTTCCGCGATAGTTTTGCGCTCTTAAGCGCGCTTAAAACGTGGCGCGAGTAGCTTTGAGCGTGGATGAAATTTGATTTGAAGTAGCGCCTTATGGCGGAGCGGATTTGGGCTAAATTTAGTTCGCGGCTCCGCCAGACCTGCGCCCATCAAATGGGCGCGGACAGATTAAAATTTAAAGGACGGAAATGACCGAGCCGAAAATCGGCGATCTCTTCGCCGTAAAGCTTAAGAGGCGGAACGCGTATTTTACCGCGCAGATCCTAAGCGCTCAGAGGGGGCTCGTCGCGCTCGTTTTGGACGGCTTTACGAGCGCGCCGCCCGGGCTAAAAGAAGCGGTTAAGCTTAAGCCGTTTTACTTCGATCATCACTTTTGGAAGCGCGGAGAATTTTATCTCGGCACGGATGAAATTTTGGACGCCGAACCCGTTTTTATCGGCAATGCCGCTTCGATTTGCGAGCCGCCTGAGTGCGTGAGCCTGCAAAGCATCGAACAGATCTATATGCAGCTTGCGTGGAACGAGCTTCCGAAGGATATTCGCGCTAAATTTAAATCCGTCCGCAAGCAAAAACTTGAAATTTCGCAGCCCCAAAGCAGGGAATTCTACACCGATCTAGCGCGTAAAAATCCATTTTGCTACGAGATAAAAAGCAAAATTTGGAATGAAAATTTGAAAGATTTTTTAGAAGCGACGCCGATGATGACCGATTTAGAGCTAAAAAATGCTGGCGAAACCCTAGATATCTCGCGCACGCATTTGCAGCAGCTTGTCTTGCACGCAAGCGGCACGGAGGAGATCACGCTAAACGGCTTGCTGTGGCGGCTCGTGATAAACGGCGATATCGCGCGGCTAAAAAGCGTGCGCTGCCCCTTTGACGGCGAGCTTTTGAGCGTCCAACTAAACCTAAACGGCGGCGGGTTTTGCATTCGCGGGCTTGAAAAACTGCGCGATCTACAGATGTTTTCGCAGCGCGGCGAGTGCATTGATCTCACATGCGTTGTGGCGAGTTTTCCGAATTTGCGCGAAATTTTTATTAACGCGCAGGGCGGCACGCTAAAAAACATCGACGCGCTCGCTAAATTTAAACACTTAAAAGACGTCTGGCTTAGCGAGGTTTACGGATTTGAACGCTTTCCGACGAGGGCGCAACTACCGCATCTAAAGCGCCTTTGTTTCTGGTCGGTGCCCAAAGGCGCCTGCGAGGCAGCTAGAGCGCAGTTTAAGGATATAGAAAGCCTCGTAATCAGGCAGCCGCGAAGCAAACAGTGGCTGGCGGCAAATTTAAACAATCCGCTGCGCCGCTGGGACGGCAGAGAGGGCGTGGGCGCGGCGACTGCCAGAAAGGCGATGAGGGCTTATGCAGGCGCGCATAAGAAGCTAAGTGCGCTCGAAGCAAAACCTGCAAGCGACGAGCTCAAGACCGAGAAGACCGAAATTTTAAAAGAATTTATTGCCGTTTTTAACGCGATAGACGCCAAGCATAGCATCGACACCATGGAGCGCGAGGAGATTTGGGAGGCATTTTGCAAGTTGGCCGAGCTTGCGGCGGTGGATGCGAAGTCGCAAGAGCGTATCTGGGAGCAAAACGCGGAATTTTGACCGATCAAGCGGTGTGAGCGCCACGATGATAAAACAGCGTGCGAACATCTCGCAGATCGGGCTTTGTTTTGGCATGATGCACGAGATTTAAAATTTAACGCCGAAGCTGGCTTTTGCGAGCGCGTGGATAAAATTTAAGCCGAACGGCGGTAAAATTCCGCGGTTTTAAGGAAGCGTTAATTTGCGCCTTTTTGGCATGTAAATTTGCGCTTATTAGGGCGGAATAAATTTAAGGAGTAAAGATGAGAGGTAAAATTTTAATCGCGGCCTTTGCGGCGGTGCTTTTGTGCGGCTGCGCGGCGCACGATGCAAAGCTAGGCAAGGAAGCGGATAAGAGAAGCGAAAGCGCGGCTGCGGACTGCGGCATGAGCGAGGGCGTCTGCAAGGTGCCCGCCGTGCAGGGGCCGATGGTAGGCGGCGGCACGGATGAGCACGGCTGCTTAGTCGCCGCGGGCCAGAGCTTTTCAAAGATCAAGAATGGCTGCGTGCAGATTTTTGATGTCGCAGATGTGAGGTTAGCTGATCCGGATAACGCTACACTTGCGATATACGGGATATTTTCCGTGGATAAAAGCAGGGTAGAAATTTTTTGGGCGAGCTTGCCGCAGAGCGAAATTTTAAGCAAAGTTAAGGGCGGCTACTACGTCTCGAAGGACGGAAAAATTTCGCTGCTAAAAACAAAAAGCGGCAAGGGCTATAAGATCCACAGAAAATAGCGGGTGAAATTTTAAGCCCGCCAAATTTCACGCGCCGCGGAGAAATTTAATCCAAACGCGCCAGGACTTAGGCCTGCTCAGCAGGCTAAGACGTAAATTTAGAGCAAATTAATACCGAGCCGATTCGGTTATTTGCGGTATCTGTCGCCGATAAAATTTAATCAAAGGAGTAAAAATGGCTATCATCAAAGTCGATCTACAAAAATCATATCCCAAACCCGGGCGCGACCACGCTCGTATCGGCCAAATACGATGGCGACGTCAATGCGATGGCGATAACGTGGGCGCAGGCGCTTGACTACGACAAGGTTACCATCGTGCCGCACAACGGCTCGTACACGAGGACGCTCATCGAAAAGAGCGGGTATTTCGCCGTGCAGATCCCCACGGCAGCGCAGGCGGAGCTGGTTAGCGAGCTGGGCGCCGAGAACAACTCGCGCTTTGATAACGCGGACAAGATGAAAAACGTGGAAATTTTTTATAAAGATGACTCCCGCGTACCGCTGATCGCGGGCTGCGCCGCATGGCTCGTTTGCAAGCGTATCCCCGAGCCTCACAACGAGCAGAGTTATGATCTTTTCATCGGCGAGGTCGTCGCGGCGTATGCGGACGAGCGGATCTTTGACGGCGGGCACTGGCTGTTTGAAAAGATCCCTGACGAGCTAAAGACGCTTCACTACGTCGCCGGCGGTCGGTATTATCTGGACGGCAAAGCGGTAGATACCAAGCGTACGCCCCCATAAGCGACGAATAAAACGCCCCGCAAAACGCGGGCGAGTTTGTAAATTTAAGATGAGTTCGCACGTGAATACGCGGCGGGCTTCGGTAAAATTTCAAACTAAAGAATCTAAAAAAGGATAGAAAATGAAAAAATATATCGTCATCACCGGCGCAAGTTCTGGTATCGGAGCGGCTACGGCAAAGGCGTTTGCGAGGCGCGGAGAAAATTTGATCCTAATCGCGCGCAGAGCGGAGTTGCTACAAAGCTTAAAGGACGAGATCGCTAAAATTTCGCCTGAATCAGACGCCCTCGTTAAAATTTGCGACCTTGCGAATAGCGAAAACGTCCTAGCGCTTTGGGACGAGCTAAAAAGCTACGAGCTAAAAGCGCTCATAAATAACGCGGGCTTTGGAGATTACGGCGCGGTCGGCGAGCGCGATCTATCCAAAATTTCACAGATGCTACAGCTCAACATCATTTCGCTCACGCTGCTAAGCCACCTCTTCGTGCACGATTACAAGTATAAGCCCACCCAGCTCATCAATATCTCCTCTGCGTGCGGCTACAGTATGGTGTCAAACGCCGTCACCTACTGCGCGAGCAAGTTTTTCGTAAGCGCCTTTACCGAGGGCTTGCACCGCGAGCTAGCGCAGGATAAAGACGCCAAAATGCAGGCTAAAGTTCTAGCGCCCGCCGCGACTAGGACGGAGTTCGGTCCCGTGGCGACGGATGACGCGGGCTACGACTACGACGCGGCTTTTAAGCGCTATCATTCAAGCGAGGAGATGGCGGAATTTCTGCTCGCGCTTTACGATAGCGACGCATGCGTGGGCGCGGTGGATCGAAATAGTTTCGAGTTTAGCCTGCAAGCTGCGCGATTTGACTACGCGGGCAAACGCTAAATTTATGTGCCTACGCGTCGCGCGACGAGGCGTAAAATTTGAGTAACGTAATATCGGAGCTAAATTTGACCTCAAAACGCGTTAAAATTTAAAGAAATTTAAGGAACGAAAATGGGTAAAACGGCTTTGGTCGTAGGTGCCACGGGAGCAGTCGGACGCGAGATCGTTCACGGGCTTTGCGAGAATGAAAACTACGACAAAATCATCGTTTGGGCGCGCAGGGAGTTAAAATTTAGCCACGAAAAGCTAGAGACGCAGATCGTAAATTTTAGCGACGTAAAAAACATGCCGCCGCGCGAGATAGACGAGATATTTTGCGCGCTGGGCACGACAATGAAGCAGGCGGGCTCGCGCGAGGCGTTTTTACGCGTGGATGTGGACTACGTCTATGCAGCGGCGAAGTGGGGCAAAGCAGCGGGCGTACGGCGCTTCGTGCTCGTATCAGCTCCGGGTGCGAGCGAAGGTTCGCTAAGCTTTTATCTGCGCGCTAAAGGACGTATTGAGCGGCGCGTGAGCGAGCTTGGCTTTGATAGCCTTCAGATCGTCCGTCCGCCGATAATCTTGGGCGAGAGGTCGGATGCTCGCCCGTTAGAACGGCTCGCGGCGGCGGTTTTTAAACTGCTGCCCGCCTGCGTGCTCGGTAAATTTAGACCGCTTAGCGGCGCACATATTGCCCGCTACGAGCGTGATTTTTGGCTCAAAATCCTATAAAAATTCGCTCATTTTTTCTCTTTATTTTGTTTGATCTCCTCAAGACTTAGACCGCTTTTACCGATGCTGTCCATACCGAGCGTTTCGATCATTATGAGTATTGCGGCTGGGTCTTTGCCTAATACGCGTGCTAGCGTGTCCGTAATCTCGGCGATAATTTGCTTTTTTTGCTCTTTTGTAGGCTCTGGAGCGGCTACTTTTATATTTACGAATGGCATTTTCTCTCCTTAAATTTGATAAAGCAGGGCTAATTATATCAAATTTTAGACTGTTACTCGTCTCGTTTGCGTTCTAAAATTTAAGTAGATATATTAGAATTTAACTTTAAATTTGATTTAAAGCTAGTATGATTATTATGTGACTTGGTAGTAGTAAAATTCAATAAATTTACCCAAAAGGAGCGAATATGCGTAAGAATTTTTTCGGTTCTATCGTTTTGGCTGCGGCCTTGGCAAGCGGCGCGCTTATAGCGGTGCCGCAGACTGCGAGTGCGGGCGTTTTGGCGCATCAAGTAAAAACCCAGGGCGAGCTTGGCTCGGTGTTTATCAACCCCTACGACGTGGCGCCTCTTACGGCTATCATCGATAGGGCGGGCAAAGACATCAAGGATATCCACGTGCGGGTGCTGGGTAAACCTGGCGGCGGCATCGACATCGCCTATAACATCTCCGAGCATGCGCTACTGACGCACGACGGCGTGCCGATCTGGGGGCTGTATCCGGACTATCTAAACGAGGTCGAAGTAAGCTACGTTTTTAACGGTGAAAAGAAGGTCGAAAAGTATAAAATTTACGCTCAGCCGATCGTGACGTATAGCCGAGATTATAGATTTAGCCACATGCAAAAGATGAAGGTTAAAAAAGTCGATCCAGCGTTTAAAAACAGGCTCTATCTCATCAACAACACCATCACGAGCGTCCATAAACCGCTTGATTGGAAAAACGGGGGTGCCGCTAGCTGGAACGACTTTACAGAAAATTTCGTCGTCGATACGCAGGGCGAGGTCAGATGGTATCTGGACTATCAGAAATTTTACGACCGCAGCGAGCGCAGAGTGATGGACGGCGGTATGATGATGGGCTTTCATCAGCTGCCAAACGGCGATCTGAGCTGGGGTATGGCGCAGCGATATATGCGCTACGATATGATGGGCAAGGAGGTGTATAATCGCGAGCTGCCGCGCGGCTACATCGACCTTAGTCACGAGGTGATGCCGCTAAAAAATGATCACTTGCTGCTTCGCGTCGGTAAATACAACTACCATCATGCAGACGGCAGGCTCTCGCACACGATCAGAGATCATATCATCGAAGTGGACGGCAGTGGCAAGGTCGTGGACGAGTGGGATCTGAATGAAATTTTTGGCAAAAACGTCTACCGCAGCAACCTAATCAAGGCTCTTGACGCTCGCGCCGTGTGCCTAAATATCGACATGGACGCCAAAGAGATCAAAATCAGCGACGATCTGCCTTTCGGCGACGTGACCTCGACCGGCACAGGACGCAACTGGGCGCACGTAAACTCGATCTCGCACGATCCTAGCGACGACGGTATCATCCTCTCGCTTCGCCACCAAGGCATCGTCAAGATCGGCCGCGACAAAAAGGTAAAATGGATCCTAGCGTCTCCTGAGGGCTGGAGCGCGGACTTTAAAGAAAAAGTGCTAGTGCCCGTGGATAAAAACGGCAACAAAATCAAATGCGAAAACTCAAAATGCGAGGGCGATTTCGACTGGTCGTGGACGCAGCACACCGCGTGGCTAACTCCG
>CAUSCW010000074.1:0-7016 GCA_963530195.1 uncultured Campylobacter sp. | reverse complement strand
GATGCGTTTTTGTATGTCGGCGCGCAGTATCAGCGCCTCGGCTAGTTTCATTTTCGTCCTTTTTTCAAATTTATTTGCCGCCGCCAAGCTGCCTATCCTGGCCGTAATGCGGTGAATACGGGCCGTAGAGCAAGCATTTGTTGCAGTTTTGGCCTAGCAGCATCGCATCTGCGCTCGCAGAGAGCTTGTATCCCGCATCGGAGACGGTATCGCCGATCTGTTTGATGACCGCGGAGATCAGCATGCCTACAAGATCGCTACTGCCCCTGCTTGAGTCGTCGCTTACCTGCGCCGAGCCCTCCCAGAGCGTCGCGCCGCTTCGCAGATCCACAAGCTTGGCATTGACCGCTACAACGCTTACGCTATTTAGCAGCATATACGAAGTGCCGTATTTGACGACATCCATGTATAGCACGGCATCTGCGCCGAAAATTTGTCTTAGCTTATGCGCGGAGACGTTTTGGATCTCGCTCGCTTCGTAAATTCCGTTATTTTTGAAGGTCTCATGCACGAGCGCAGGCGAAAATACGTAATAGCCCGCCTCGCTTAGCGGATAGATCGCGTTGGCAAGCACGGCAGCACCTGCGTCCACTTCGGTTGTTTCGTTGCTCGGCATCAGCACCAAAATCGATCGCGGCTTAGCCTGTTGAAGCGCCGAGTAGTCGTAAATTTCAGGCTCACTTAGAGCGCACGCATTAAAAAACAGCGCCACGAATACGCTAAAAATAGCTATTTGAGCTTTATTTTTCATTTTTTAGCCTTTTTATTCGTTTTGCCGCCCTGTTTCGCGGCAGCTTTGCCTTGCTTTACAGAGGCTGCTTTGGCGGCTTCGCGTCCGCTTGATCCTTGGGCTTTATCGGCGCCGGGCTTGGCTGCAGCCTCAGCTTTTTTAAGCGCGGCGGGGTTTGTAACGAAGGTCAAAAACGGCTTTGATTCAGGGAAAGCCTGAGCTTCTTTTTCAAAGTTCTCTCTCGCCCTCGCGCCGTTACCCGCGCTTAGATACAAAAGCCCCAGATGCGAATAAAGCCCCGGCGGGACTTTGAGTCCCTTTTCGTATGCTTTTTGGATAGATTTTTCAAGCGCTTCGATCTGCTCGCCTACGTCGCCTTCCTGCTTTAGATACTGATAGGTCGAGTCCGTGTAGCTGCCGTCCCAGTAATAAATTTGATTCCGCGTCCCGCCGCCGCAGCCGCAAAAGATCACGGCCGCAGCAGCAAGAGCAAGAGCGCTACTCGCTTTCAAATTTAATCCTTATCTCACTTTAAACGCGCCGTTTTCAAGGCCGTTTACGAGATTATTGACCGCTTCGATGATCGCTAGGCTTAGCACCTTGCCGTTTAGCGTCGAATCATAGCCCGCAGTGCCGCCAAAACCTAGCACTTCGCGATTTGACAGCTCGTACTCGCCCGCGCCCTGAGTCGAAAAGACCACCTCGGACGTTCTGACGTCAACGATGTTTAAATTTACTTTAGAATACGCGGTTTGGGTCTTTCCCTTGCCTAAAATTCCAAACAGCTGATGATCTCCAGTCGTCTTGCGGCCAAACTCGGTCACATCGCCGGTGATAACGTATCTGGCGCCTTTTAAGTTTTGTGCGCTTTTGGAGATTGCGCTTTCCTCTTTGATGGCGCGCATATTCGTGCGATCAAGCACCGAGAAACGTCCTGTTTGTTGTAAGCTTGAGATCAAAATTGTCTGCGCTTGGTTGCCCAGTCTGTCCTCCCCGTCGGAGAACACCCCGTTGTTGTAAGAGGACTGGTTGTTAAAGCGTCCTACCGACACGGCGATCCGCTCGCCCGAGTAATTGGTGTTTAGACTCGCTACCGTAGGGGTTTGCACTACGCGAGAGCTCTCTTTCGCGCATCCGCTAAATAGCGCCAGCACCGAAGCTGCAATAACGGCAGCCGATATGGTTTTTTTGAAATTCATTCTTTACTCCTTGAAAAAATTTACGTATAATATCTCATTGTTTCTTAAAATTTTATGTATAAATTTAAGCGCATAAATTTAGCAAAACGGGAGCGATTATGCTTAATATTTTACTGGTCGAAGACGATGGGGCTTTGAGCTCGGCGATAAGAGAAAAGCTGCTTGATGAGGGTTTTAGCGTGAGCTGCGCCTTCGATGGCAAGCAGGCGGCAGAGGCGCTGGATGAGGCACACTTCGATCTGATCATCTCGGACGTGATGATGCCCAAGATGGACGGCTTTGAGCTTAGCAGATACGTTAGGCGCGACGGCAAGAGCCAGCCGATACTGATTATAACGGCAAAAAGCGAGATCGAGGATATGCAGACGGGCTTTAAAAGCGGCGCGGACGATTATATGAGCAAGCCGATAAATTTAAAAGAGCTCGTACTGCGCGTGCATGCGCTGCTAAGGCGCGCGAAGATCGCAAACGAAAAGCGGCTTCTCATCGGCGGAAGCGAGCTTGATTACGATACGCTAAGCGTCCGCACTGAGGGCGAGCGGATAAGCTTGGCGCCGAAGGAATTTCGTCTTTTGTTTTTGCTGCTAAGTTACGCGGGTAGAATTTTTACGAGGTTTGAGATAATGAGCGAAATTTGGGGCTATGAGACGGACAGCGACGAGCGCGTCGTCGATACGCACATCAAAAAGCTGCGGGCGAAATTTGAAAACTCCAAAGATTTCGAGATAATCACCGTGCGCGGGCTCGGCTACAAAGCCATAAAAAAGGAGCGAGCATGAAAAAATACCTCATCAGCCTAAAAAGCTTCATCGCGTTTTACTCTTCGCTCGCATTCGGCGTGATAAATTTCATCGTCTGCTTTGCGGTTTGCATGCTTTTTTACATAGGCATCGGCGGCAAGATCGGCGGGTTTTGGGACGGAGTGGCGCTGTGCGCGATCATCTGCTTAATCACGATGGCGCTAAATTTTACCCTGCTTTACTTCGGACTTAAAATTTTATTCCGCCCGATCAAGCGGCTACTAGGCGCGATTACCGCGATCGCAAACGGCGATTTTGAGGCGCGCGCCGAGCGCAAGATACACAGGTACCGCACCGATTACGTCTATATGCACGAGCTGGACGAGCTTGTGGTAAACGTCAATAAAATGGCCGAAAAACTGCAAAAGCACGAGCAGCTGCAAAAGGAGTTCGTCTCAAACGTCTCGCACGAGATGAAAACGCCGATCTCCTCGATCGCCGCGTTAAGCGAGATGATAGAGGGCGGCGTGAGCGAGGAGCGCGCGGTGCGATACGCAGCCTCCATCGGCGCGGAAGCAAACCGCCTAAGCAAGCTCTGCACCGACATGCTAAAGCTAACGAGACTTGATAGCGGTACGGCGGTGTGCCTAGATGAGACGGTACGTATCGACGAGCAGCTGCGGCAATGCATCATATCGCTAAGCCAAAGCTACGAAGGGCACGAGTTTGAGCTAGATTTATCGCCGCTTAGCGTGCGATCAAACGCGGGGCTGTTAAATCAAATTTGGCGAAATTTAATCGAAAACGCGCTTAAGTACTCGCGTCAGGGCGGTAAAATTTTCGTCCGTTGCCGCGCTTGCGACGGCTTTGCACAGGTGATCGTAAAAGACGAGGGCATCGGCATCGCGCGCGAGAAGCTGGATAAAATTTTTGACCGATTTTATCAGTGCGAGGAATCGCACAAAGAGCTAGGCAGCGGACTTGGGCTTAGCATCGTACGCACGGCGGTGGGTCTTTTAGGCGGACAGATCGAATACGAAAGCGAACCCGGCATCGGAACCGAGGCGCGCGTTAAAATTCCGCTTTAAATTTCAGATCAAGACGGTGCGGATGATCTGCGTCTTGCAATTCGTAGCTCGCCGTAAAATTTCGCCCCACAGGCGAAGTCGCGCCGATGCAAGCTTTGACGATACGGGCCCTGACGGCGCAATCCTGGCCGATGCAATCTTTGATGACGCAAGCTTTAGCGGCGTAAAAAAGCGCGGGCGTGTCGCGCGCCGCATTCACATAAAATTCTGCTTTAAATTTTATATCGATTTGCCGCGGACGCCTCGCGCGCCGCGACGAGGTCGGAATTCTGCTTTAAATTTACCGCGCGCTGCGACTTTGCCGCCCTTTACGGCTTTACCGCGCATTACGGCGGACGGCAGGCTCGCTTAAATTTGCCGCGCCTTAACGCAGACGGCTGAATTTTGCCTGGAATCTGCCGCTGCTCGCTCGCGCTTTGCGACGGACAGAGAAATTTTGTCCTAAATTTCAAAAAAGACACATTAAGAACACAATCATCTTATATAATCCCGCCCATAGATCGATCGGGCACGCCTCTAGCGGTCCGAGTCCGGCAAATAATAAAATTAAAAACAAAGGAGAAGCGATGAGCAAGGCCGTACTTCACTCGGTGCTAGCGATAGAGGCCATTTTATGGGGGCTTTTGTCGGCCGTGATTATAGGTGCGTAAATTTTACGCTTTGAGCTAGGCGATCTGCCGAAAATTTATAAAATTTGCGCCCCGCTTCGCATTCGCTGCGAAAAAGGGGCGCACCCTCGCTAACTATAAATCAAAATTTTAATCCACCCGCCGCCTGCTGCGTAAACCCTGCTGCGTGCAAATCCATACCGCAGACAAGCCGGTCGCACGCAAACCTCGCCGTGCGCAAACCCGCCGCGAATAAGCCGGCTGTGCAACTAAAAATCGAATAAAATTTTAAATACTACGAGCGGACGGACGAGCTAGTTGATGCCCCATTTTATCCGCGCATTTTGCAATATGTGCTCGCCCGCAAACAGCTTGCGATAGGAAAATGATTTCAAGATACGCGACCCGCTCCAAACGCGCGAATTTATGCCTTTGCCTCTAAGCGATTTTTAAAAGCTCTCGAGCTAAAATTTATCTCGATTTGAGATCAAATTTAAACTCAACCCAAGCGGCGAAAATTTCACGAGAGACGCCGCAAGAGGCGAAATCTCAAAGGAGCCTAGCGTGAAAAGATTGATAAATTTCCTGAGGCGTATTTGTGCAGACCTGCTTGCAGACAGAGCGCTACTGCATCCGATCCTGCTTACGACCACGTTTTTAGCAGCGAAATTCGGTACGCTATATATCATAGATGAAAAAATTTTAGAAAGCGGCTATGATTTGGGGATATTTGGAGAATTTGCTTATTACATATTTTTCGATTTTGTCGCAGGCGCCTTTTTTATAATACTTTGTGCGCACGTCATCTACGCAACATCTAAAGTCCAATCACTTAAAATTTTGCGCAAAATTCTGCTCGCGGTAATCTTAGCATCCTGCGCGCTGGGTTATTTTGCTTCAGACGTAAACCACCAAAAACTAGGCGTACTTGAAGCCTTTTTGGTCGCCTCGCTAATTTGTATTTGCATCTATTCGGTCGCAACCGAAATATCAAACGACCACTCAAACGCGGTATTTTGGGGTTTTGCTTATGTTCTTAACTACATAGGTGCCTTATTCGTAATATTTCATGCGCAAGCCGCCGAAGTCGTAGCCGTCATTTTAATAGTCCTCTGTCCGCTCGCGTGGGCGTTTTATTTCAAATACGAATTTCAAAAATCGCTCGCGAGAGCCGCCGCAAATGGCGAAAATTCCAAAGGAGCCTAGCTTGAAAAAATCGATAAATTACCTGGAGCGCATTTGCACGGATATGCTTACAGGTAGAGTATTGCTGCATCCGATCCTACTTACGGCTGCGTTTTTAGCGGCGAAATTCGGCACGATCTATCTTATGCATGTTGCGATTTTTGAGCACGAGTATTCTTGGAAAAATTTCGGCGAAGCGCTATTTTATATGTCTTTCGATTTTACCGCAAACGCCTATTTTATCGCGCTCTGCTTGCACTTGCTACTTGACGGAGCGATAAAGCGCTCTCTTGCTCCGCCAAGAGCAGTCTTAGCGCTTTTGATCGTCGCAGCGTGCATTTTAGGCTATTTAGATGCGGATGAGCACTACCAAAAGGAGGGCACGATGTTTTATTTTTTCGCAGGCTCGCTTATCGCAATCTGCATTTATCTTTTGGTCGCGGCGATCAAGCTTAAAAGATTTTTGCCCGTAATCTGCGCGCTCGCGTATGTTTTAAGCTACGTTTTTTGCGTGTGGATATATTTTAAAATACCGCTAAAATCACTCTACGTAATCCGCGCGCTATTTTTGCTGTGCCCGCTTGCGTGGACGTTTTATTTCAAATACGAATTTCAAAAATCGCTCGCGCAAACGGACGGAGTTTAAATTTTAAAATCTAAAGCATCCTTTAGGCCTAATTTAGGCGCGGCAGGCGAAACGAGTAGCGCTAGTTTAGGGCGATAAATTTTTTGATCGTCACGCAAAGTATCGTAACGATAAGTGCGATCATCCAGCGCTTTTGAGCTTTTTTACCGATCTTGTGCGAGGTTTTGACGCCCGCGCAAACGCCCGCTAGCGAGCCGACACCTAGCAACGCGCCGATCTTGTAGTACACGAGCCCGTGCGCGGAAAGGCTCAGAAAGCCCGCGCTTGAGGAAAATATCACGAAAAATAGCCCCGTACTGACGGCCTTTTTGATGTCGTAATTTAAAAAGCTGATCAAAATAGGCATCACGAATACCGCGCCGCCGATACCCACGCTGATCGCCACGGCACCGACGAACAGCCCGACCAAAAATAGTAAAATTTTGGATTCATTGGCCTCGCCTGTGGGCTCGGTCGGGGTTTTAAAGAGTTTGATTAAATTTATGATCTGCACCAAAATGAGCGTGCCCAGAAGGAATTTCGACGAGAAATAGCTTACGATAAAGCCGCTGCTAAGCGCGCCGCAAAAGCCTCCGAGCCCCAGCACCAGCGCCGGCGCGACGTCGAGCATTTTGCTTTTAAAATTTACGAACGAGCCGAAAATCGAGCTTAAGATCATCTGCATGATGCTGATGCCGATGGCGTACTTGATGTCGTAGCCGAAGAGCATCATCACGGGCACCACGACCGTGCCGCCGCCGATGCCGAAAAATCCGCTGATAAAGCCTACGCAGGCGCCGATTAAAATGTATTCAAAAAACATCCATATTCCTTATTTCAG
>CAUSCW010000073.1:0-7072 GCA_963530195.1 uncultured Campylobacter sp. | reverse complement strand
AATCCGACCAATCCGACCAATCCGACCAATCCGACCAATCCGACCAATCCGACCAACCAAAACTCGACCGGCTAAAACCCGGCACAATAAAACCCAAGCATAGCAAAACCATGACGCGATAAAACCGGGGCGCGATAAACTCGTCGCAACCTGAAAGCAAAATTTATCGCCGCCGAAGCTCGCAGCTAAATTTTACCGTCCAAGCACGGAATTTTCGGCTTTGGTTTTGAGCGCCTAAAATAAAATTTCAGATCACGCCAGTCCGCTTATAACGCCCCCCTCCGTGATCTTCATATTTAGCGCGTTAGGAACCTTCGGCAGCCCCGGCATCAGCATTATCTTGCCGCAGACGGCGACGATAAACCCCGCTCCCGTGCGGATCTGAAGGTCCTTGACGCCGAGCTTAAAGCCGCGCGCGCGCCCGAGCGCCTTGGCGTCGTCGCTGAAGCTATACTGCGTCTTTGCGATGCAGACGTTTAGCCGCTCAAGCCCCAAAGCCTTGATGTGTTGTAGCGCCTTTTGCGCCTCGGGCTCGAAAATGACCTCGCTCGCGCCGTAAATTTTAGTAGCGATCTTTTCGATCTTGCTCGCCGTATCGTCGCTAAGCTCGTAGGCGAATTTCAGCTCCTTAGCGCGCTCGCACTCATCTATGACGAGACGGGCTAGCTCAAGCGCGCCCTCGCCGCCTTTGGCGAAATTTTCGCAAATCGCCATCTGCACGCCGCGCTGCTTGCAGTACTCGCGCACGAAAGCGATCTCCTCGTCGCTATCGAAGCTGAAGCGGTTAAGCGCCACGACCGGATTTAGCCCGAAGTTTTGTAAAATTTCAATATGCCCGCCTAAATTTACGATACCTCTTTGAAGCGCGGCAAGATCCGGGCTCGCGATATTTTCTTTCTCCGCGCCGCCGTTGTATTTAAGCGAGCGGATCGTGCTAACCAGCACCGCGGCATCCGGAGCGATGCCTGCGCGGCGACACTTGATGTCGATAAATTTTTCAGCCCCGAGCTCGCTTCCAAAGCCCGCCTCCGTCACGACGTAATCGGCAAGACTTAGAGCTAACTTACTCGCCATTATGGAATTGCAGCCGTGCGCGATATTTGCAAAGGGTCCTCCGTGCACGAGCGCGGGCGTGTGCTCTAGGCTTTGGATGAGATTAGGCTTCATCGCGTCTTTTAGCAGGATCGCCACGGCATCTGCGCAGCCCAGATCGCGCACATATATCGGCTCTCCCTGCGTATCGTAGGCGACCATGATGTTTGCGATGTTTTCCTTAAGCTCGGCAAGATCGTTCGAGAGGCACAGAATCGCCATTATCTCGCTAGCCGCGGTGATATTAAAGCCGTCCTCACGCTCTACTCCGTCGGTGCGCCCGCCCTGACCTACGGTGATGTGGCGCAGCGCGCGATCATTCATATCCATGCAGCGCTTCCATAAAATTTTCTCGATCTTTAGCGGGTTTTCTTGATACAGCGAGTTGTCGATGACCGCCGAAATGAGATTGTTTGCGGAGGTAATCGCGTGAAAATCGCCGTTAAAGTGCAAATTTAGATCGTCCATCGGCACCAGCTGCGAGTACCCGCCGCCCGCGGCCCCTCCTTTGATACCAAAAACCGGCCCCAGCGACGGCTCGCGCAGCGCAAGGCAGACGCTTTTGCCTAGACGCTTTAGCGCGTCAGCTAGACCGATAGAGGTCGTCGTCTTGCCCTCGCCAAACGGCGTCGGATTGGTCGCCGTGACCAAAATAAGCTTCGAAGCGCGCGAGCGCGGCTTGATATTTAGCTTGGCTTTATAGTGGCCGTACAGCTCGATCTCATCCTCGCCAAGCCCCAAATTTTTCGCAACGTTTGAAATTTTATCCGGCTTCGCCGCATTTGCTATTTCGATATCGCTCAACATTTTCTCTCCTTAAATTTAAAATTTTATCGCGCAGCGTTTGCGCATCGCCTCTTTAAATCCGCGCATTAGCCGCCGCTACGCGCACCTTATCCACAAGCCGCGCAAATCAAAGCTCGCGGCGCGAAATTTGCCCCGGCTAAATTTCGATCTCGATGCCCACGGGGCAGTGATCGCTACCCATCACGTCGCTTAGGATGAAAGCGTCCTTTAGCCGCGAGCGCAAATTAGCCGAGATGAAAAAATAATCGATCCGCCAGCCTACGTTTTTGGCACGCGCGTTAAAGCGGTAGCTCCACCACGAGTAGGCGTCCCGCAGCTCGCCGCGCACGGCACGGAAGGTATCGACGAAGCCCGCCGCCTCGACCTCATCGAGCCACGCCCGCTCGATCGGCAAAAAGCCCGAGGTTTTGGAGTTTGCTTTGGGGTTTGCAAGATCGATCTCGCGGTGCGCGGTATTCACGTCGCCGCAAAATATCACTCCGAGCCCCTGCTCCGCAAGGCTGCGCGCGTAGGCTAGGAATTTTGCGTAAAATTCCATCTTGTAGGCTAGCCGCGCCTCGCCCTTTTGGCCGTTGGGAAAGTAGATATTAAAAAGCACGACGTCGCCGAAGCGGTGCTGCAGCACGCGCCCTTCGTCGTCTGGGAAAAACAGCGCCTTGCTCGTCTCGCTTTTAAATTTCGCCAGGCTCGCCACGCCCGAATATCCCGCGCGAGCGGCGGAATTTAAATCGATCTGAGAAAATCCTAGCTCATAAAGCCCTTTCGGAGCGTCCTTTTCGCTAACCTTGATCTCTTGCAAGCCCAAAAAATCGGGATTTTGCTGTGCAAGCCACGCGAAGCCGTCTTTGCCGAGTACTGCGCGCAGCCCGTTTACGTTCCAACTAATCAGTTTCAAATTTAGCCTTTGGCGCAAAAATTTTGGTATGATTATACGAAATTTTGACTAAATTTAAAGGAAAATTATGCGCAATCAGCCCAAATACCGATTTTTTGCCAACTGGAGCTACGCGATGGCGGGTCTTTGCGAGATGCTGCGCAGCGAGCGTAGCTTCAGGCTCGAGCTTTGCGTGTTCGTCCCGCTTGCGCTGTCGCTATTTTTTTGGAATTTCGGCGCGACTCTAAATCTATTTTTGATCTTCGGTGCGATCTTTACTATAGCGCTTGAGTGCGTAAACTCAGCCATCGAGCGCGCGGTCGATCTTGCCACGAGCGAAATCCACCCGCTAGCCAAAGGCGCCAAAGACACCGCAAGCACGGCCGTGATGATGAGCCTATTTCTCAACGCTGCGCTGTGGGGATACGCGCTTATCGGTAAATTCTTTTAATCGCGTGATTGCAAATTTCGCGATAAAAGATTTAAATCGCTGCAACGCAGAGTTTTTTTGGCTAGTGCGGAATTTGCAAGCCGCTTGAGTCGTTGATCGTCCACGCCTGCAACCCAAACACGACCCTGCGTGATATTGAAATTTTAAAATCCGAAATTTGCTTTAAATTTAAACTCTCCTGTGCGCGAAAATTTTAATATTTGCTCGGCTCTTAAAATTTTAAAATAGCTTTTAAAATTTCTATAGATAAATCATTCAAGCAAATTTTACGCCGTAAAATTTTAGCTAAAAAATTATAATGACTTTCAAGATGCTTTAATACAATTTTCACTAAAATCACGCCGTCTTAATTAAAATAATTTTCAAAAAAAGGAAAATTTTGTCTAAATCCTTTCGCAAAATCTCGCGCAAATTTCATTTGTGGCTATCTTTGATATTTTGCTTACCCCTTATAATCATTTCTATAAGCGGCTCGGTCTTAGTCTATGCGGAGCAGATCGATGAAGTTTCGCTAAAAGACAAGGTGTTTAGGACACAAGAAAGCGTGGCGAAATTCCCCGTTAGAATGAAATTTAGTACCCTGTAATCCGAGATAAAATCCAAATTTAAAGAGTACGCGATCATGGGCTGGAGCATCGCGCAAGATCCTTTAAAGACCGATAAAATCAGACTTTCCTCTCAGAAACTGCAAAAGCGGATCATAATTTACTTAGATGCCTTTAGCGGCGAGATTAAAGGCGCGCCCATGCCGCGAGATGAGGGCTTTATCGGCGCGATAAACAAACTGCACGCGGAGTTGTTTTTGAGGCGTGGTGGTAGAATTTTTGCAGGCGTTGTGGGGCTTAGCGCGCTACTTATCGGCATTAGCGGCTTTTTTATCTACAAAAAATTTTGGCAAAACTTATTCTCGCTAAGGCTAGATCGGGCCATATATTTTATGCGCGGCACTCACCGCCTAATCGGAGTCGCGAGCACTCCCGTAATGTTTGCTATAGCTATAAGCGGAGCATGGTGGGAGCTAAGGACGGTAACTTACAAGCCGCTCGCAAATCCATGCGGCGCGGTCTTGCAGAATTTTAAGACCGAGCAAAATTCCACCGTCGCGGCATCAAACGGAGCGGTAAGCATGAAAGCGGCGCAAAATCTTGCGACGCTAGATGAGGCTTTAGCGCGGATAGCGGTTAAATTTAAAGAATTTCGCTCCACCTATATCGCCTTTCCGCTCTGTCCGGGCGGCGCTTTTACCGTATACGGCTTCGAGGCGGGGCAAAACCCGCTGCAAAGCCCTTACGCGAGCCGTATCACGATATCAGATACAGGCGAAATTTTAAAAGCGGACTTTATAAACGATGCGGATTTTTCGGACAAACTTCAAGACGGCTTTCGTCGCGCCCATGCGGGCTCATACGGCGCAATAACGAAGCTTATATGGTTTTTAGCGGGGCTTGCGCCCCTATTTTTAAGCATTTGCGGATTTTACATAACCCTAAAAAATAGAAATTCTAAAAGGAGAAAGTTATGAAGAAAGTATCTCTTTCGCTCGTAGTCGCATTAAATATGCTAACTTCGCTTTATGCGGAAAATAACGCCACTGCGAGCACCCCGGAGGACTTAGGCACCATAGAGGTGCAAGATACCCAAAAGCTCCGTCGCGACGACAGAGATTATGAGGCTAGAAAGCTCGTTAAAAGTACCACCAGGCTCGATCTTACGGCGAGAGAAACGCCCCAGTCTCTTACCGTGGTGACCGAAGCCAAGCTAAAAGATATGGGGATAACCGATTATCAGGTGCTGATGCGAAATATAGCGGGCATTACGAGCGGGCGTATGGATGAGAGGCTCTATCCTACGGCGCGCGGATTTAGCATAGATTATTATCTGCTTGATTCGATGCCTAGCTTCGGAGGTTTTAGCCTCGGGGCGAACGATTTAAATTTACTGCCATATGAGCGCGTTGAGGTAGTAAAGGGTGCGAACGGATTATTAGCAGGCGCGGGAAATCCCGCCGCGAGCTTAAATTTTATCCGCAAGCACGCGGATTCCGCCGTTCCGAAAGGATACATCAGCCTAAACGGCGGCTCATACGACAGATATGGGCTTAAAACCGATGTTCAAAGCCCGCTCAATCAAAGCGGTTCGGTGCGCGGACGCCTAGCGTTTATGCATGAACGATCGCACTCCTATATGGACTATTACAATCGTCGCAATACTGCCGTTTATGGCGTATTAGATATCGATGTAACGGACGATTCAAGGCTGAGCTTTGGCTCATTTTATCAGACTCTACGCCGACATGGCACGCGCTGGGGCGGAATGCCCGCGTTTAACTCGGACGGCACGCGCACGCACTTCGGCAAAAACAAAATTTTCTCTCAGCCTTGGACGCGATACGACATCTCTACGCTTGATTTTTATGCCGATTTTAAACAATATTTCTCAAACGAGGCGAGTTTAAGCTTGAGTTATTCGTTTCGTCGTGCTCATACCGATTCAAATTTGCTCTATTATGGCGGCAGGGTAGGCCCTGGCGGCATCGGAAACGTCGCCGATCTTAGCGTTTATGCTAACAAGCGCGAAGAAAATATCCACAATATCGACGCCTATGTGAATATCCCTTATGAATTTTTCGAACAAGATCATGAATTCGTATTTGGCGCGATGTATAATCTCTACAAAAAGGGATCCGATAACGTAAGTAGCTACTGGAATAACCGAAATACTCCAGCAGGCCTTGCTTATGCCGCGCGTACTAGAATAAATTTTAACGACCTTCATATTGAAGATCCACGCTTACCGTATGTAGATCAAAATAATGCCGATCGAACTATTCAAAAAGCAATTTATGCCGCGAATAAACTCTCAATCACCGAGGATTTAAAGCTCTTATTAGGAACGCGGATGAGTTACTATAAATATAAAATTACAGGTGGAGCAGATAATAGAAATTTTACCCGCGAAATTACTCCATATGCAGGGATCACCTATGATTTAGACGATCATCATACCCTTTATGCAAGTTATACGAGTATTTTTAAACCTCAAACCTACAAGGACAAAAACAATAAATATCTTGATCCCATCCAAGGCAAGGACTACGAAGCGGGCATCAAAGGCGAGTATTTTGACGGCGATCTGCAAGCAAGCCTGGGCGTTTTTAAGATCATCCAAGATAAGCTCGGCATCCGCACCGACGAGTATATCACGGGCACAAATTCCTACGCTTACAGGCAGGGTCGCGGAGTAACCAGCAGGGGCTTTGAAGCGGATGTAAACGGTAAAATTACCGATGCGCTAAGCCTAAGCATGGGGCTAGCGCACTACAAAGCCAAAGACGCTGACGGCAATATCTACGCCAGCGACTCTTCCCGCACCAGCGCAAATCTTTTTGCAAAATATGAGATCGGCACATTTAGAATCGGCGCAGGCGCGATGTATCGCTCAAAGATTTATTCCGACTCGCCATACGGCAGGATCGAGCAGAAAGCTTACACGATTGCAAACGTAATGCTAGGCTACAAAGCGAGTAAAAACCTAGATGTGCAGCTAAACGTCGATAACATAACCGATAAGCGCTATTTTGAGGGTATCGGTTCTAATCGAATGATCTACGGCGATCCGCGCACCTTCAATATAAGCCTTACGTATAACTTTTGACCCAAATAGTCGCGGCGGAATTTGTCTAGTGCTTAGCTCTAATAGAATTCCATCGCGACGCCATAGATAAATGGCAAATTAAGCCTAAATTTCGTAAAATCACGGCTAAGACGCGAGGTCGCGTAATACGTTTAAAGGCAAACGATGCAAAGTTCAACTCCATAAATCCCGCTAAATTTAAACCAAATCAACCA
>CAUSCW010000072.1:0-7225 GCA_963530195.1 uncultured Campylobacter sp. | reverse complement strand
ACGAAAAGCGCAGGCAGATCGCCCTTGTGGCCGCTATCGTCCCAAGCAAACGAGTGCTTTTTGGTATCGCTTGGATCCCAGTGGCCGCCCGCTTTCATGCCTAGACCCTTCTCATTTGCGCCGCAGTCGGCGTTTTGATGCACGTGAAAGCCGTGCGCGCCGCTAGCAAGACCCTTTAAATTCGGGAAAAACGCCACGCCGTAGTTCGTCTCGACCGCTACGACCTCGCCTACGCTCACATTACCCTTCTCACCCAGCTGCTCCATAGTGATGACGAGGTGCTTGCCCGTCTTAGGGTCAAAATTTTGCATATCGCCGTGCTCGTGAGCGATCAAGGCGCTTGCGACTAAAATTGATGAAATTAGAAATTTCTTCATGATAAATCCTTTAAAATGAAATGTGAGTGCAATTTTATCCAAAAATACTTAAAAAATAATTTTTCTTATTTAGATAAATTTCGCTTTTTATCTAAAAGGCTTATCGCGAAGAATAAAATCAAGCTAAAAATTACGAGAAAAACGCTTAGAATCAGCGCCCGCTCGTTTTCTCCGTCATACACGGCGTTGTAGATCGCAAGGCTTAGAGTGTCTGTTTTGCCCACGATGTTTCCGCCTAGCATCAGCGTAATACCCACTTCGCCAAGCCCGCGAGAGAGCGCTAAAATAAGCGCGGAGCCGAGCGTTTTAAGCGAGCTTGGAAGGATTACGAAGAGGAAAATTTGAGCTCTGTTTTTGCCCAAAATTTGCGCGGCTTCGATTAGACTTTTAGGAAAGAGCTCAAAGCTCGCACACACGGGCTTTACAAACAGCGGCAGCCCCACCAAAAATGCGGCGATTACCAATGAAGAAAAGTTAAAAACGATGTCTAAATTTAACGCAGAGCCGATAAATCCGCTCTTTCCGAAGATGTAAAGAAGCAAAAATCCCGTCGCGATCGGCGGGAAGATGAGCGGAAAAATCACTAAAATTTCGATGATTTTTTTAAGCTTCGATTTACTAAAGGCTAAAAAATACGCAATCGCAAGCCCTGCCGTAATCAGCAGTAAAAAGCTGCAAAACAGGGCTTTGACGCTTAGTATCAGAGGATGCGCGATCCAAGCGATGTCGCTCATTTAAGACCGAATTTTGAAAAAATCTCTTTTGAGCGGTCCGATTTAAACTCCTCCATCACCTTTTCGCAAAGCGCTTCATCGCTGCACGCGCCAAGCCTTGCGATGCCGATAAATGCGGGACTGTAGAGGCTCTCGTCGATGTAGATGATCGAGCCGAACTCATCTTTTTTGGCGACCGCTTCGGTGCTGTTGATAAAGCCCGCCTGCACCTCGCCGTTGATGACGTATGCGACTACTTGCGGCACGCCCACGACGGCTAAAATTTTATCTTTTACTCCGTCCATCTTGGCATTTTGTAAAAACTCGTTCGTCCTGATACCGTAAATCGCCTTTTTAGGATCGGGCATTGCGATCTTATCGAACTTTGCGATCTCGGAGACATCGTTTATTTTAATATTTTTCGGCGTCACCAAAACGAGCGTGCCGCGCCCGACGCGCTCAAATTTAGTGATATTTAGATCGCTTTTTTTCAAAAACGCCTCGTCGCCCACGATGAATGAAATTTTATTCTCGCGCGATTGAATGACGAGCTGGCCGAGGTTTGCAAACGATCCCGCCACATCCACGCCCTCTTTTTTCAAATTTTCGATCACGGCCGAGACGGGCTTTTTGTATCCGCCGCCGGCCGCGATTATCAGCTGATCCGCGCAGAACGAAACGCTTGCCGTAAGCGCTAAAATAAAAGCAATTTTTTTCATGAAAATCCTTTTTTTTTGAAATTTTAAGAATTTTACAAAATATACTCTTATTTATTAATAAATCGCGTTTTTATGACTTGTTTTAGACTTATGCGCCTTAAATTTAAAATTTAATATTTAGATAAGCTCTATCTTTCCGCCTAGATCGCACACGCCCTGATTCCAAACCGCCGAGCTTACGAGCACGTCCGCGCCGGTAGCTGCAAACTCGGCGCAGTTATTTTTATTTATGCCGCCCGCAGCGCAAATTTTAATCTGCGACGCCGTTTCATCGCGCCTCAAAACGCAAGCTCTAAGCTCGCCCGGGCTCATCTTATCGCACATTATCACATCGGGTGCGTAGCTTAAAAGCTCGCTAAATTCGCGCTCGCTCGCCACTTCGATCATGATCTTTCGCTCGGGCACGCGCTCTTTAAATTTAGCGACCTGCGCGCAAAACTCGCTAAAGCTCGCAAACGCGCGGATATGGTTTGAAAAAAACAGGATGCTGTCGTGTAGCCCCAGGCGGTGCATCGTCCCGCCGCCCGCGATCAGCGCATTTACGCAAAGCTCCTTCGCAAAAGGAAAACTCTTGCGCGTCGCACCCAGCACGCAGCGCGGATTCGCCTCTCGCATCAGCGCAACCATCTCGTGCGCGTAAGTAGAAATTTTGCAGGAGTACTCAAACACGATCTGAACGATCTTCCAAGCCTTATGCAAGCTCTCAAAGCTTCCTCGTGCGCTAAAAATTTCATCTCCTGCGCAAAATGCGCTTCCCTCACGCGCTAGATGCTGCGTCTCGCAACCAAAGCGCGCCGCTACCTCGCGCGCGATTCCTCCGCCGCTAAAGATCAGATTCTGCCTCGTTACGATCGAAAGTCTTGCGGGCGCGTTTAAATCCACGAAGTCTTGCAAAAGCTCGGTCGTAAGGTCCAAAAACGCGCCGTCGCTAGCGATTAAATCGTCGATTTTACTCTGCGAAATAAACATATCTAGCCTACGAAGTGAATTTTAGCGGGCTCAAAGCGCGAGTGCGCCTTTGTGACGCGAGACGGAAAGCCCAAAGGCATAATGCAAAACGCCTCCAAATGCCCAGGCAGATCCAAAATTTCTCTTACGCGCTCCATCGCGTAAATATCGGGCGCTACACCCAGCCACGTGGTGCCAAGCCCCAAATGATGCGCCGCCAGCCAGAGATTTTCTGCTGCACAAGCACAGTCGTAGCGAGCGTAGGGCTGGAATTTTAAGCCGCTTTTGCGCGTGCAGACCACGATCGCAAGCGGCGCATCCTTCGTGCAGCCGCCGTAGGTGCCGACGCTGCTAAGTAGCGTAAGCGCGGTGCGATCGCGCACTACGTAAAATTCCCATGAGCGCTGGTTGCCTGCGCTAGGGGCTTGCATCGCGGCTTTTAGCACGAGCTCGATCTGATCGTCGCTCGGCATTTTTTCGGTAAAATTCCGCACGCTCGTGCGTGTAAAAATTTCATTCATCGCTGCTCCTTTAAATTAAATTTCTAAATTCCGCTTTTTGCGAGCGGTAAAAAATGGAATTTAGAAGTAGGCTTGTCGCTGCGTTTGCTTGAGCCCTGCTTACACTTTACGCTTATTTAGGCGCTACGTGGCGGCCGATGCGCGCTAATTTGGTTTTGCTTGCCTGAGCGCGCCTTTTTTTTGCATCAAAAATCGCGCGAAACTGCGATAAAATTTCAAATCGCGCTGCTGCGAAAATCCGCCGCAAAGAACATCCGCTCAAACTTAGCTTGCTTAAATTTCGCTCACAAGAAAGCTCGCCCCGCCCATTTAAATTTTTAATCCTAGACCGCTATTTGGCGCCCGCTAAAACGGCGCACCGCATACTATAGATATGCACGCGTAGCTTGCGCGGTCTTTAAATTTCATCTCGCGCGTAGCCTGCGCTGATCTTTGCGGATAAAATTTTATCCTTCGTGGCGAACGAAATTTCACCTTCGCGCCGAGCAAATTTTATCTTCGTCGCCGGGTAAAATTCCGCTTTCGTCGCTTTGAATTTTAACCGCATCGCGCACCGCAAAGCACCCGCTGCGCCGTACCGCACGCATAGTGCGCTCGGATCGCAAGTTCAAAATATCTAAAATTTAACCGCCAAGCACGACTAGGCGGAGCCATGCGCCGAAGCGCTATGAAATTTCAAGCGCTTAAGCCCGCTCGCCTATCAGCCTGCGCACGACGTAGCTTGCGATGAAAAGCCCGAAGCTCGCGGTCACGCCCATGAAGCTGCCCATCGATTTGACGCGCGGCGGCTCGCTTGAACAAACGACGTCAAAATCGCCCGCAAAGCCGCGCTTTCGCAACTCAGATCTGATCTTGCGCGCGAGCGGATCGCCTTGCGTCCGCCAGATTGAGCGGATTTCGATTTTAGAGGGATCGAGCCTCTTTGCGCCGCCCATCGAGCTTACAAAGCCCGCGCTCGCCTCGCTACAGCGCAGCGCAAGAGCGATCTTAGCATTCACGTCGTCGATCGCGTCGATTACGAAATCAAATTGCGCCAGATCAAATTCCGACAAAAATTCCTCGCCGATCCTAGCGACGATCGGCGTTACGCCTTTAAATTTGCGCGCGAAAACCTCGCATTTTAGCTCGCCTAGGCACTCGCTTCCAAGCTGGCGGTTTTGATTGGTGATCTCGAAGCGATCGCAATCGATCACGCTTAGATTTACCGCGCCGCTGCGGTATAGCGCCTCTATCGCCGCTCCGCCCACGCCGCCGCAGCCGCAAATTAAAATTTTAGCGCTTTGTAGCCTTGCAAAATCCTCGCCGAAAAGCAGGCGCGAGCGCGAAAAGCGGTCTATTACGACATCACTCATCGTTTCTAATCCACCTTTCTAGCGCGCTCATCTGCTCGTGCGCGGTCAAATTTAGCTTAATCGGACTTAGCGTCGCCCGCCCCTCAAAAAGTGCCGAAATGTCGCTATTTTCGTTCTTGCTCGCATCAAAGCTGAGCGTAGATTTGCCGAGCCAATAATACTCCATTCCGCGCGGATTGCGGTTTAGCTGCGCGTCGGTATCGTAGAGCTTCTCGCCGCATGGAGCGACCGTTAGCCCCTTAAAGTCTTGCTTTGAAACGGCGGGGACGTTTAAATTTAAAAACTGCTTCGGCGGCAGCGGAAAGCCGTTTTTGAAAATTTTTCCCACCAAATCAACCGCGAGCTCGCATGCAAGATCAAATCCATATCGCTGCAGCGAGTCCGCGACGTAAAACTGGCTCACCGCAAGCGCGGGAATGCCTTGCAAAACCCCTTCCATCGCGCCTCCGCAAGTGCCAGAATAGGTCACGTCCTCCGCGACGTTGGCGCCGTGATTTATGCCGCTTATCACTAGATCGGGCTTGCGGTTATACAGCGCGCGGAGCGCCAAATACACGCAATCTGCGGGCGTAGCGTCGTCGAGTTTAAAAAATCCGTCGTCGAGCTTTACAAATCTAAGCGGGCGCGTGAGCGTGAGCGAGTGCGAGCATGCCGATTTCTCCGAGCTCGGCGCTACGATAGTGACGTTTGCGACCGATCTTAGCGCGCTCGCGAGTTCTAAAAGTCCGCGCGCTTCGAATCCATCGTCGTTGGTGATTAAAATTTCTTTCATATTTTCTCTTTAACTAAAATTTCACGACAGACCTATCGGAGCGGAATTCCGTCTTTAAAAATCTAACGCTCAATTCTTTACTATGCAAAAATTGCTACTTAGCTTGCGTGGCGTAAAATTCTGTCTTTTTGCTACGAAATTTTATCTTTTTACGCTACAAATTTTATAGCCTGCTACGTAATTTCATCGCCTAAATTTCGTTTTTGAAATTCCTTAAATTAAATTTTGCGACTGCACTCCGCAACTCGCCACAAAATTTCGCCTTTTAAATTATTACAGATTTTACATCATAAAATCTCGCTTTTGTGCAGATGTAAATCCGCGGCATAAAATTATGCGAGACTATCTATAACCCTGCTTTGCGGCATATCTCCTCGCTCACCTGCGAATCAAGTAGGTGCGAGCTCGGATAATCGTAGAAAAATCGGTGCACTTCACGCACTCCGCTTCGCAATAAAGCTCGCGTACTAGGTGCGTTGCAGTCATTTTCGGTAATATCCTTGGTTAGCAATTTGAGATATTTTTGCCGATCGGAGCTTTTCAAGCTCGCCCAGCCAGGGCTTAGCGAGTAGGCATAGATCAGATCGCTTCCTTGTGCGCTAATTTCTTCGAGGAAGGCAAACTGCGCGACCTTAACATGGGGCTTGGCGCTGCCTACATCTGCTGCGATCTCGCTAGCTGCGGCTTTAGCGACGAGTGCGGGCGAGCCTAGCTTACTAAGCGCCTCAAAGCGTGCAGTTACTGCGGGATCCTCGGTGACTTGATGCTTTTGATATTTAGCCGCGCCGCAACCGCCTAGCAACATCACGAACGCGCCACATAGCGCTAAAATTTTAAAATTTCTCATCTTAAATCCTTTGTCGGTTTAATTTTAGCACATTTTGCTATAATTAACAAAAATTTAAAAGGCTAAATTTGAAATATTTAATCTCTTGTCTAGAACCCTCTGCGAACCTGCATTTTAAAGAGGTTCTAGCGCATCTTAAAAAACTCGATCCCGCTTGCGAGATTTGCGGAATTTACGATGAAAAGCTGGGTTCGCCGATATACAAAAGCAGCGAATTTTCGGCGATGGGCTTTATAGAAATTTTGCCGCTGATTTTAAAAGCCAAGCGCGCGATAGCACAGATGATGCGGCTTGCGGCGGAGTGCGATCGCGTGCTTTTGATCGACTCGCCCGCGTTTAATCTGCCGCTAGCTCGCGCGATCAAAAATAGCGGCGCGCGCGCGGAAATTTCATATTATATCCTGCCGCAGGTTTGGGCGTGGAAGCCGCACAGAGCGGAGAAGCTGAAGGCGTTTTGCGACAATCTGCTCTCCATCTGGCCTTTTGAGGCAAAATTTTTCGGCGCGGATTGCGAGGGAGATAAAGGCGCTGTGCCGCAAGAAGCGGAGAGCAAAGACGCTGCAGCACAAGAAGCAAAAGATAAAGACGCGGCGCCGAAAGAGAATGTCGCGCGTCCGAGCGAGCAAAGCGCTAAAACCGCAAAGTACTCTTTCGTGGGGCATCCGCTGCTTGACGAGATAAAATTCCAAAAATCAAGCTACGAAAAACAGAGCAAGATCGCCTTTATGCCGGGCTCTCGCAGAGCTGAAATTTCAAGGCTGATGCCGATTTTTAGAGCACTTGCGCCTAAATTTGAAAATAGCGAGCGAGTCTTAATAATCCCGCCGCATCTGATGGATCAAAGAGATGAAATTTACGGGCCTCTGGACGGCTTTAGCATCGCAAACGATACTCCCGCCACGCTTAAGGATTGCGATTTTGCTTTCATCTGCTCGGGTACGGCGACGCTTGAGGCGGCGCTCATCGGCACTCCGTT
>CAUSCW010000071.1:0-7231 GCA_963530195.1 uncultured Campylobacter sp. | reverse complement strand
AAAGACGAGACTTTCTAAAACTAGGCGCGCTGGCTGCGGCTTCGGCGCAGGCGAAGCAGTTTGACGCGGCGGCGCAGGCGATATTTGACGAGCAGATGGGGCTTTGCGCGAATAAATTTGGCGCATTTTACGTCCAAACCATCGGCGGCAGGGTTGTTGGCACCGAGCCATTCGAGGGCGACGCGATGCCAACGGTGCTAAATAACGCCCTAAGCGATCACATCCAAAACGAAACGCGCGTGAAATACCCATACGTGCGCAAAAGCTTCCTTGCAGACCCGTCAAATCCAAAACCGCAGCTTCGCGGTAAAGAGCCCTTCGTGCGCGTTAGCTGGGACGAGGCGATAAAGCTAAGCGCTAAAATTTTAAAAGAAAACTTCGACAAATACGGCTCGGAGGCCATTTACGGACAGCTTTATCAGTGGGGCAGCCTCGGCAAAGTCGGCCACTCGCAGCGCACTGCAAAGCGCATGCTAAACGCGCTTGGAGGCTACGTGAGTGAGCTTGGCGGCTACTCTTACGGCGCGGCGACTGCGTTTTTGCCTCACGTGACGGGCTCGATCGATCCGACTCACGCTCCGACGCGCTGGGAGGGCGTGATAAAGGAGGCCAAAACGATCGTATTTTGGGGCACAAATCCCGTCGTTTCAAACAAGATCGCTATCGGCGTTCCGATGCACAACTCCTACGCCTACTACGAGATTATGAAAGATAAATTTAAAAAAGGCGAGATGAAAATTTACAGCGTCGACGTCTACCGCAACGAAACGGCGGAGTATTTCGGCGCGGAGTATCTTGCCGTGCGCCCTTGCACCGATACGGCGATGCTGATCGGGCTTTGCGATTATCTCTACGAAAACGGCCTTTACGACAAGGAATTTATCGAGCGCTACACGGTCGGGTTTGATAAATTTAAGGAGTATTTCACCGGCGCGAAAGACGGCGTGAAAAAGGATCTAAAATGGGCGAGTAAAATTTGCGGTGTGAGCGAAAAGGAGCTAAAAAATTTAGCTGATACGCTAGCTAAAAAAGACACGCTCATAGTTACAGGCTACGCGATACAGCGCCAGCACCACGGCGAGATGGCGTACTGGGCGCTAATCACGCTAGCGGCGATGCTAGGCGACATCGGCAAGACGGGGCGCGGCTACGTGATGAACGATCAGATGCATAAAAACGCCGACATTAGCTTCATCGCGCCAAAGCTTCAGGCCTTTAACCCCGCAGTAAACGAAAAATACATCGCCCCGCAAGGCAAGCTAGCTAAGGCTAAATATCACGAGATACCAAACAGCAGGCTCATAGACGCGATCATGGAGCCGGGTAAGCAGATCGAGCGCAACGGCAAAAAGTACGTTATGCCGCACATCCGCGTGATGTTTAACGCCAACGGCTCGACCTTCACCCGCCACCCCGACACCAACCGCGCGGTCGCAGCGATGCGCAAGATCGAAGCGATCATAACCACCGAGCCCTTTTGGACGAGTACGGCAAGACTCAGCGACATCGTGCTGCCATCGGCTCTTGAGTGCGAGCGCACGGACATAGAGTTTGCAAACTCCACTAGCGAGTACCTTTTTGCGATTAAGCCGCTAGTAAAGCCCGCAGGCGAGAGCAAGAGCGACTTTGAGATCGCGCGGCTCATCTGCGCGCAGTGGGGCGAGGAGTACGAGCAGGCCTTTAGCGAGGGTAAAACGGAGCTTGAGTGGGTGAAGGAAATTTATGCCGATGCTGCTGCAAAAGCCGAGGGCATGGGCATAGCGATGCCGAAATTTGAGGAGTTTTGGCAAAAGGGCTACGTTAAATTTGATCAAGTGGACGAGAAAAAACGGTACTTTACAAACTACGTGGACTTCCGCGCCGATCCCGAGAAAAACGCGCTAAAAACCCCGTCGGGCAAGATCGAGCTCTACTCCGAGGCGGTCGAAAAGCTAGGATATCCCGACTGCCCGCCGCACGCGACGTGGATGGAGCCCTTTGAGTGGCTGGGCGGCGACGTGAGCAAGTACCCTATCGCCATCAGCGGCGCGCACTCTAAATTTAGGCTCCACTCGCAGCCAAACAGCTCGCTCATCCGCAACTACGCCGAGATCGCAAACCGCGAACCCGCGCTCATCAGCCCCGCCACGGCAAAGGCGCGCGGCATAAAAACGGGCGACGTGGTAAGGATCTACAACGACCGAGGCGAGATCCTCTGCGGTGCGCTGGTAAGCGATACCGCGCAAGATAACGTCGTGATCGTAAGCGAAGGCGCGTGGTACGACCCGGCCGTCTGGGGCGAGCGCAGCCTATGTAAACACGGCAACATAAACGTGCTGACCAAGGATGTGCCTAGCTCGCAGCTATCGCAAAGCAACACCGCTCACACGAGCATGGTGCAGATCGAGAAATTTAAAGGCGAACTGCCGAGTATAACGGCGTTTGATAGGCCTGCGACGATAGAGGCTTAGCGCGCTTTCTAGCTCTTGTGCCAAAGCTCTACCAGCCATTTATCGCAAACAAAATCGCTGAGTTTTTCTGCGCCAAGAGCTCGTCCGAGAGGCGGTCGTATTCGCCCCCGAGCCCCATTTCTTGCGCCATAGACGGCGGCTCGTCATTCCAAGAGCCCATTGCACCGAATACATCGGCGATCCCCGCCGCAGCAAACGCCCTCAAGCTCGGCTGCGGCAGCGCTGCAAACGAAACGGCGTAATACTCGCCCACAGCGACTTCGCCCCGCAGCGTCTTAAGCGCATTATCAAACGTCTGCGCAAAGTTTTCGCAGCCTATCTTGCTCGCAAAATCCCTGATTTGCACTAAAACATTCCCGAATTCTGCGCTGTTATCGCGCGCGTTTAGCGTATCCCGCGGCATCCCGCGCCAAAGGCGCTCGACGTATTTCACGCGCCAAGCCTTTTTGTCGCGATCGTATTTCCAATCAGGCGTAAAAACGCCGTCAAAGTCCTCAAAGCGACATACGATGCCGTTTGCATTCGCGCCGCTAAATCCTAAAAGCGACCTATCTTTTGCGAAAGTTGGAATACTAAGCCCCGCGTCCTTCAGACCGAGCTTTAGGCACTGCTCTATCCAACGCCGCCGTGCGGAGATTGGCTCGTCCTCGTGCCCTTTTTGCGCGAGCCGTCCGGTGAAAAACTCGCACGCTTTTTGCAAAAGTGGCGAGCCCGTGCTTTTGTCGGCGCCTTTTTTACTAGCCGCTTTTTCATTTGCCGCTTCTTTGCTGTTCGTGCGCTTTTGCTCCGCTGCACCGCCGCTATCGATAACTTTGTCCGTCGCACTGCTCTGCACTGCGCCGTACGCATCTTTTTGCTCCACAGCTTTACTTGCGTCGTTTACGCCATCCTCCGCTGCGCGGTTCGCGCCCTCTGCGGTGCGGAAATGCTCCTTTGCAAATTCAAAATTTAAATATTTTATATATTTTTGATCTTGCGGCAGCGGCTTAGGATTGCCGCGCAGAGCTGATTTTAGCGCGACGCACAGCGCGCACGAGAGATATATTTCGCCGTTCATAGATATCCTTTAAATTTCGATCGCTCCCGTTCATGCGGTGGATTATTTATGCTCCGCGCCAAAAGCTAGCGGCGGCAAAATTTTAAAATTTTACGCCTTAGCGACAAATTTAATCACGATAAAATTTGCGCGTGAAGTAAAAACAAATCTGCGCAAAGATAGAATTTCCAACCGCCGCGAACATAAACGCGAACATAAAATTTTAAAAGCAGCTACCGTATCGAAAAAGGTACCGCTATAAATTTAGAGCAGCTCGCGCACGGGCATGGATAACATTCCGAAACCGAAATCTACGAGCGGCACGGGCAAGGCGATGTGTGTTAAATTTACGCGCACTTTAAAAATGACAAACCGCTTTAAAAAATTCCAATCGCGCTCGCGCTATGAAATTTTAAAAGTGATGCCTCGCCGAGCTACTGCAAAATTTAAAGCGAATTAACCGCAGGGCTCCACATAATTAGACCAAAAAAGATCGCGCCGATACCGAGCAAAACGCGCTATGAAATTTTAAAGACAAGTCGCCGCGCCTACGCTGCCGCTAAATTTAAAATGAACCGATCGCACCGCAAAATTTTAAAAGCAAGCCGTCGCGCCCAAACTAGCTAAATTTAAAATTAAGCAATAGCGCCATTTACACTACGAATGCCGCTCGTCGGCAAGCTACTACTCGCAAGCTCTGCCCGCAAGTCGCGCCACAAGCTCTACGCCGCAAGCGCCCTACGCTACGACGTTTGGAAACTCATAGACCACGCGACCGCTTTTGATCGTGCATACCGCAGCGCCCGTAAGCTGCTTGCCGAAAAGCGGCGAATTGCGCGATTTGGACTTATTTAGCGCCTCGTCGTAAACGTAGGAAATCTGCGGATCGATGATCGCGATGTCGGCTAAAAAACCCTCTTTTATTTCGCCCTTGCCCTTTAAATTTAGAATTTTAGCCGGGTTAAACGAGCAGAGCCGCACCATGTCTTCAAGGCTGATGGCGCCCTGCTCTACGAGCCGCAGCGTAAGCGGCACGAGAGTTTGAAGCCCTAAAATTCCAAACGGCGCATGGTCGAATTCGACGAATTTATCGTCAGTGTTGTGCGGCGCGTGATCGGTCACGATGGTGTCGATCAGACCGCTTTTAAGCGCTTCTCTGATCGCCCGCACGTCGCTTTGGGTGCGAAGCGGAGGCGACATTTTAAAATTCGTATCGTATCCCATCAGCTCGCGCTCGTCAAAGGTGAAGTGATGCGGCGTAGCCTCGCAGGTGACGCGGATGCCCTCGCGCTTAGCCTGCTTTATGAGCTTTAGCGACCACGCCGAGCTTACGTGCGCGATGTGGATGTGTCCGCCCGTCTTTTTGGCAAGCAGCAGATCGCGCGCGATCATGATCTCCTCTTTTTCGCTCGCCATCCCCTTTAGACCGAGGATCGCGCTAACTTTGCCCTCGTTCATCACGCCGCCGTGGCAAAGCGAACAATCCTCGCTGTGATTTATCACGAATGAGCCGAAGTGCGCGGAGTATTCGAGCGCCTGTCGCATCACGGAGCTGTCGGTCACGGGCAGCCCGTCGTCGCTGAAAGCCACGCAGCCGGCTTCCAGCATATCACCCATCTCGACGATCTTTGCGCCCTTGCAGTCCTGCGAGATCGCGCCTATGGGCAGCAGATCGATAAGCCCGCGCCCCTTGGCCTTGGCGATCATCGCGCGCGTGATGCTTGAGTTGTCGTTTACGGGCTTGGTATTTGCCATCGGGAGGCAGGTCGTCACGCCGCCTGCGACCGCGGTTTCGCTGCCGCTGATGACATCGTCTTTGTATTCGAGCCCGGGGTCTCTAAAATGCACGTGCATATCGATAAGGCCCGGCATCACGAGCTTACCCGCAGCGTCTATGACGCGGTCTGCGGCGGGACACTCGCGCGTGATCTTTGAAATTTTATCGCCCTCGATCAGGACGTTCGCCTCCTCGCTGCCGTCGTGATTAACGATAGTGCCGTTTTTTATCAAAATTTTCATCGTGCGCTCCTGTTTAAATTTATCGTATGAAGTATCGCCATTCGCATCGCCTCGCCGTTTTCTACCTGATCCAAAACGCAGCTATAGCGCGGATCGTCGGCTACGTCGGAGTTGATCTCCACGCCGCGGTTGATCGGGCCGGGATGCATTATCATGACGCCCTCTTTCGCTGCTTGCATCCTCTTAGCGGTAAGTCCGAAAAATTTCGAGTACTCGCGCACGCTCGGGAAGCTTGGCTCGCCGTCTTGCCGCTCGAGCTGGATTCTTAGCATGATGATGACGTCGGCGCCTTCGATCGCCTCCTCTACGCTTTTGCATATCGGGCAGCCGAACGCGTCGCAGTCGCGCAGCATCATCGGAGGGCCGAAGAGCCGCACGTTTATGCCGAGCTTTCGCATCGCCCAGATGTCGCTTCTGGCCACGCGCGAGCGGAATATATCGCCGATGATCGCGACGTTTAAATTCTCGATCCTGCCCTTGTGCTCGCTGATCGTAAAAAGATCCAGCAGCGCCTGGCTCGGGTGCTCGTTCAGCCCGTCGCCCGCATTTACGATCGATGCGTCGCAGTTGGCTGCGACGAATTTCGCTGCGCCCGAGCAGCTGTGGCGCAGCACGAAGATATCGGTGCGCATCGCCTGCATATTTCTGATAGTGTCGATCAGCGTCTCGCCCTTTTTCGTGCTACTGTCCGCAGCCGTGAAATTTACGCTGTCTGCGCCCAGGCGCTTGGCTGCGATCTCAAAGCTAGTGCGGGTACGGGTGGAGTTTTCGAAAAACGCGTTGATGACCGTCTTGCCGCGAAGCGAGTCGGATTTTTTGATATCGCTGCGGTTCAGCGCTTTAAACTCGCGCGCTAGATCAATAAAGTCGTAGATGTCCTCGCGGCTCAGATCCTGCGCGCTAAGAAGATGCTTTAGCTTATACATTCCCTCTCCTTTTTTGGGCCGAATTTCAGCCGTAATTGTATAAAAAAATCTCTGATAAAATTTTAAAATTTAAGAGCGGGGCTCAAATTTAGACGCGGAATTTTGCTTGAAATTTCATTTGAGTTCGCATACGAAGCGCGGACGGAATTTTAAAATTTTACCCGCGGCCGCATGCGAAATTTTGAAATTTTACTTACGGCAGGCGGCGGATACGGAGCGAAAATTTGAAATTTAATGAAACGGCGCAAACTATGAAATAGTAGCGTAAATTTAAAATTTAGCGAAGCGGGCGCGGAGGACAGAGCGGCTGCGTAAATTTAAAGTATGCGTAAAATTTGTAAATTTAGCAGGACGGCGCGGACGCTCGCGCTGCACGGCTCGCCGCTGTTTTGCGCGGACGCTATAAATTTAGCGGGCGGAGCGAAGCGATTTTGATCGGCGTAGCCCGATCGGAGCGCGTAAAATTTAGCGCCCGAGCGCGGGGCGCCAACCGACCTTGCGCGGATTTTTTATAAACCAAAATCGCACGACGTAAAAAATCCCCGTGCGCCGCAACGCACGCGCCGCAAAATAATGAAATTTAAAAAATCTCATACTGAGAGGATTAAAATTTTAAAAAAGCCTGTGTCGAAAGATGATGAAATTTAATAATGCTCGCGGCTCGCACGCAAAATTTTAAACCGCCGTGCCGAGTAAAATTTAACGAACCCGCCGCGCCGAGTAAATTTAATAAAATTTAGCGTCGTTTCTCTGCGAGCATTCTCCACAACAAACAAATTTAAGCTAAATTTAGCCGCGCT
>CAUSCW010000070.1:0-7470 GCA_963530195.1 uncultured Campylobacter sp. | reverse complement strand
ACCCGCAGCTCGAGATGATCGCGCGCGCTCTATCCAGTCACAGGCAGGGCGCTGCATGGATCATGCGCCGCCGTAGCCAAGCGGAGATGGATCAGCTCGTGGCGAATGCGGGATTTAAAAAGGTGCGTGAATGGATAGATGGGGATGGGATATTTAGCGTGAGTTTGGCTGTTAAAATTTAGCCTTTTGCGGCTTGTCTTTTTCCTTTCTACTTCGTTAGAAACTCGGTCGGCTTCGGTCACGGACGACTAGTCCGCTCTCTGGCCTCCGTCGTTTCCGCCTCGTCTAAAGAAAAAATACTGCGCCTTATCGTTTTACGCTCAAATTTGGGGTCAAATTTGCAAATTTTACCGACCGAGACCCGCATCGTGAAAGCGTAAATTTGAACACGCAGCGCGTTAGCGCCAGATAAACCTGCACGCAGTGAAGCAATATCTCACGTGCAGTGGGTATGGTGGGGGTTTGGGGGCGGAAGGGGCGACGCTTCGTAAGCAGAAACCCCTTCCGCCATCCAAGAAAAAGAGAAAGGCGGATACAAAAGGGAGCTCTTTTGCTTCGGCTTTGCCTCGCCTTGTGCTTAGCTGCACTTCGTTTGCTACTGCTAGGACGCACTCTCTTTGAGAGCTGCTAGCAGAGCGCATTTTAAGCCCCCGCCCCCTTTACAATAAAGTAAAAAACAACCTCAAACGGTTATTTTTTACGAAAAGAATCTAACTAAATTTGACTAATTTAAATTTAGTATCTTAAAGATACAGGTCTGGGTGAGTAAAATTTACAAATTTCGGCTTCAAATTTGAGTCGCCGAGACCCGCATCTCAAAAATGTTAAACTAAAAAACGTGCGGCACGGTAGCGCCAAATTTAAACCTGCACGTAGTGCAGCAACCTCTCACGTCGTAGGGGTTGGGGTATCGTTAAGGGGGAAGGGAGCGACTTCGTAATTCAAGCCCCTCCCCCCTTAACAAGAAAGAGTAAATTTAATGCGCAATACTAAATTTAACCAAACCAAATTTAACATTTTAAAGATTCAGGCCTCGGTAAGTAAATTTTACGCTTTTACGCCTTTTACGTCAAGCGAGCGATCTCGGCCCATTAAGCCGCCAAAGCGCAAATCCGCTAAAATTTGATAGAATTAGCAAAAAAGGCAAAAATGAAAACAAAACCGTTTTTATCGCAGCTGACCGCGCTCGTCGTAGTTGCGGCGATATTTTACGCTAGCTACGGCGCTACAAATGCCCTCGCGAGCGCTCGTGCAAACGTGCCCGAGATTTATTTCGCTTGGGAGCGCGCGCTGCCGTTTTGGGCGTGGAGCATCGTGCCGTATTGGTCGCTAAATTTGCTCTACGCGCTTGGATTTTTCCTCTGCCGTGACGCCGGGGAGCTCGCGCGCTACGTCACGCAGCTGCTAGTCGCTCAGATGATCGCGACGCTGTTTTTTATCGCTTTTCCTCTGCAAATGTCGTGGGAAAAGCCCGCGGTTTCGGGCCTTAGCGGCTTTTTGTTCTCGAGCCTGGCCGCCTTTGACCTCCCGTTTAATCAAGCCCCGTCGCTACACATCATACTTTGCGTCGTCGTGGGCGCTTTTTACCTTCGCAAGGCGCGCGCGGTTTGGCTCAAGGCGGCGCTTGTCGCGTGGTTTACGCTCATCGGCCTTAGCGTGCTGACCACGTATCAGCACCATTTTATCGACATTCCGACAGGGCTGGCTGCGGGCTACTTCGTGCTACTCGTTCGTCCGATAGATGGCGAGCCGCTTAGATTTGCCGTGGCTGCGGACGCAGCTCGCTACAAATGGGCGGCGCTATATCTAGGGCTTGCGTTTATGACGCTTTTTGCGGCGATTTTGGGAGCTAAAATTTGGGGCGCGTGGATGCTGTGGCTGTCGTGGGCGAGCCTTAGCTTCGCGCTGGTCGCTTGCGGTTACGCGTTTTTGGGCGCGGGAGTTTTTGCTAAAAACGAGCAAGGCCGTCACGCCGCTGCTGCTAAAGCTTTACTTTTTCCCTATCTTTGCGTATCGCGGTTAAATGCGATTTTTTGGCTGCGCGGACGCCGACTTTCAGACGAGATTTTGCCCGGGCTGTATCTAGGCTCGGTTAAGCAGGCGGGCAAATTTGACGCGGTGCTAGATCTCGCGGCCGAGTTTGAGCGGCCTGGCGGCGCGCAAATTTACGCGAGCGTGCCTATGCTAGATATGATAACGCCGAGTGCGGACGAGCTAAAACGCGGCGCGGACGAGCTTGAGCGGCTCGTAAAAAGGGCTCTTTGCGGCGGCGAAAATTTATCGCAAAAAGCGGCGGAGCTGGGATCAAATTTTAGTGCAGAAGTAAACGGCTACGCGCACGGGCGAGATTTTAAATTTAATGAGCAAGCGGACTCGCGGGTAAATTTGCAAACGCGTGGCATGGCAAACGAAGGCGAAATCGCCGAGGCGGGGCAAGCTCTTGCAAACTCAAACGAACGAGCCGCCGAAACAAACGGCAAAAAAGTGTTGGTCTGCTGCGCGCTTGGCTACGGCAGGAGCGCGTCGGTGATGCTTGCTTGGCTGGTGATTTACGAGGGACTGGGCTTTGACGAGGCGCTAAATTTGCTAAAATCTCGCCGCGAAAAGATCGCGGTCGCTAGCTCGCTGCGTGAGCGGATAGAACAGATGGCCGTCCGCACCAGCTAAATTTGAAAGCGAAGTAAAGAAGCGGCAAATTTAAGCGCGAAATAGGCGCAGGCTAAATTTGATCAAGTCCGCTTTGAGGAATCAAATTTAAAAAATCTGCAGGCTAGAAACAAGCGGCATTGCAAAATTCTCGGCGAAAACAAACGGAAATTTAACCAAACGCCCAAAATGAGGAGAGAAAATGACGAATGCGAAGCAAAACGAGAAAGCGGCGCAAGGCGGGGAGCGGGAATGCCGCCAAAGGACGGACGACAGAGTCTTGGCGCTGGTTACGGCTAGGTTTTTGGCGACGCATAGGCTGCTTTTCTTGTTAAATTTACTTCAGCTAGCCGTCTGTCTTACTATTTTTACGCATTTTGCCGTGATTGCGGGCTTTTTGACGGCTTTTGCGGGGCTATTTTATCTGCACGTTAGGCTGTATTTTGATACGCTGATTTTTAGAGATTTTGCGGAGTGGAGGCTTGATTGCGGCAAATTTGACGCGGCGCTTGCGGAGCTAAATTTAGCTAGCAAGCCGCCCAAAATCCGCGATATGAAAAGTCGCTGCACGGGAGCTTTGCGGCTATATAAATTAACGGCCGCGCTCACTTTTATCGTCGCCGTTGTGGCTTTTGCGTGTTACTATCTGAGCTAAATTTGCTTGCCCGCTTAGACGGTTACGGAATGCCGATTTAGACGGCCTCATCGGTTTGGTGCGCAAAATTCAACAACTGTTTTTCATGGCGAGATAAACGAGATACAATTGATTGCTTTTGCGGACTATTTTTGTAGCGACTATTTTAAGCGATGAAACGGCAGTTAGTATCTCGGCGCACTGTATTCGAGAGCTTTAAATTTGACGATTTCGTCGGTATTTTAAAATTTCAAAGCATAAAAAAATCCAGTGCAAAAAGACGGAATGGACGACCGAGCAAGTTTAGTCGGGGCAAAATATACGAATTTCCTTTTATAGCACCACGACTTCGGTTTCCAGTTCGATACCGAATTCCTCAAAAACGCGGCTTTGCGCTAAATTTATGAGCGCAATCACATCCTCAAAGCTCGCGCCGCCAAAATTTATGATGAAATTGGCGTGCTGCTCGCTAAATTTCGCTCCGCCGATCGCGTGGCCTTTAAGCCCCGCCGCTTCGATCAGCCTGCCCGCGGCGTCATTCGGCGGGTTTTTAAAACAGCTTCCAAAGCTCGCTCCCTTTGGCTGGTTGGCGCGTTTGGCGGCGAAATCCGCGGCGAGTTCGGCATCAAAGCCGCGCGAAATTTTAAACTCGGCGCCCAAAATCGGCTCCTCGATCCCGCTTCTTCGGTAGCCGAAGCTTATCCGCTCGCGCTCCACCCAGCCGCGAGCCAGGCGCACGGCAAGCAGGCTATCGCTGATGCTAGCGCTGTTAAGCCCCGCGTTCATTTTGATTAGCCCGCCGAGCTGGCCTGGGATGTTGCGCAAAAACTCAAAGCCGCCGATGTTTTGCTTTTTGGCGAAGTTGTAAATTTTACCCGACTTCGTTGCAGCCCCGATGCTAAGGATATCGCCGCTTAAGCTTATGCGATCGAACTCCTCGCTTAGCATCGCAAGGTGCGGCGGCGCGGGCGAGATGAGCAGATTATTGCCGCCGCCGATAATCGCGCCCCCCGCTATGCTCTCAAACTCCACAAAATCGGCCTCGTCTTTTAAAATTTGCACCGCAAAGCTCCCGCCGATGCGCACGGAGGTGTATTTGCTAAAATCTATCTGCTTTGTTTTCAAAATTTTGCCTTTTAAATTTCATTTCTAAATTTCGCGTTTGCCGCTCGCCGTGTATCGTTTTAAAATTTAGCAATACCGCCGCGCCGCACGGCACAGAACACGAACGCTATTTCAAAATTTAGCGACGCCAGCGCGATTGAATTTATCTCGCTTGCGATACGTTTTCAGCGGCGCGCTATGTCGCACGCGCAACTCGCACTCTGCGCACAAAATACAGCCGCGCGATCCGCCGGCGTGCCGTGAAATTTCATCGCCGCATAGCACCGAATTTAAAAGCGCAACCGCTATCGTACTGCGACGAATCGCTCTGCGCCACGCGGTTAATTGACGCGCTCGGCGGCAAAATCCGCAGCAAACTCGGCGTTAAATTTGCGCTAAATTTTAAACCCGCCATGCTGCGCGGCTAAATTTCAAAAGCTACGGCGCAGCACCGCCACGGCAAGAACGCGGGGTAAAATTCTACCGCGCGCCTGCCCTTACGCCGAAGTAAAATTTTCGCCGAGGCGCAAACCCCTTAATGCCTAGAAATTTAGCCGAAACGAAGGGGCAGTGTTCCGAGCAAAATCAGCCGAAGCAAGGCTAAATTTCAGCTAAATTTTGATCTCGCTCGGCCCTACATCGGGTTTTGCCCGCCGCAGTCCGCAAAACGGATCTCGTTATATTCGCGCGGGATAAAATTCTCCTGCACGCTAAGCGGCGCAGGGTAAAATCCGCGCTCGTAGCCAAGCTCAAATAGCCTATCTATCGCCCTTATCTGTGCCCTCGAAAGCTCGATCGAGGCTTCGTTGGCATAAAGGCTCAGATATTTTTCGAGCTTTGCGTCGTCCACGCGGATGAGATTTCGCTCGAGGAGCATATGCGACAAAAGCGGCTTATGCGCGGTGGCGATGCGTACACCCCCCATTAGCACGCGCTCGCACTCTATGGCGTCCGTTATCGGCAGGCTGCGGCGAACCGCCATACCGCCCAGAGGCAGCGGCAGATTTTCGCGCGCTAGCTCGCTCCAGATATCCCAGATCTCGCGCTCTACGCAAAGCTCGTCCGAAAAGTCCAAAATACTCTCGTGTATCAGCACGCCCGCGTCTACCTCCCCGCTTAAAACCGCGCCCTCAATCTGCAGAAAGTTTTTATAAACTATGCGCGCCTGCGGGTATGCCATGCGAAAAAGCAGGGCATTTGTCGTGTGTTTGCCGCTTAGCGCGACTTTGAAATTTCGCTTTAAAACCGCGCCTTTTTTCTTAACGAGCTTTGGGCCGTAGCCCTCGCCAAAGCTCACTGCAGTGCGCAAAAGCGCGTATTCGTCGCAGATAAGAGGATATAGTGCGAAGCTGATCGCCGTGGCCTCATAGGTGCCCTTTAGCGCCTCGTCGTTTAGGCTCTGGATGTCAAGCGCGGTGGCGCTAAATTTTAGATTTTTGGAGCTCACCCAGCCAAAATCAATCGCCTTATACATAAAAATATCGTCGGCGTCGGGCGAGTGGGCGACGTTTATATGCTTAAAAATCTTCAAATTTAATCCTTTTTGCTCCGCTTTAAATTTCGCGCGCGGTGCGCAGCTTGATTTTGAAATGTTGCGAAATTATAGTGAAATTTTGCTACAGCCCTCATAAAAATGAGGAATTTCTAAAGAAAAACGTGAAAACAGGGCCTGTTTAAAAGGCTAAATTTAAAGCTTTGAGGCTCGTCCTGCAGAACTTTTTGCGCTCCTTAAAAATTTCAAATTCCGATGCCGCGCCGAATTTGGGCGAATAATCAAAAATTCATTTCAAATTTGGTAAAATCAGATGAATTTATTTTTAAGGAAAAACATGGACGAGGGAAAGAAAAAGACGCTGGATGCGGCGCTAAAATCGATCGACAAAGCTTTCGGCAAGGGCACGCTCGTGCGGCTGGGCGATAAGCAGGTCGAGCCGATAGACGCCATCTCTACGGGCTCTGTGGGGCTTGACATCGCGCTTGGCATCGGCGGCGTGCCGAAAGGGCGTATCATCGAGGTTTACGGGCCGGAGAGCTCGGGAAAGACGACGCTTACGCTTCACATCATCGCCGAGTGCCAAAAGGCGGGCGGAATTTGCGCATTCGTGGACGCCGAGCACGCGCTGGACGTCAAATACGCTTCAAATTTAGGCGTCGATACCGACAATCTCTACGTCTCTCAGCCCGACTTCGGCGAGCAGGCGCTTGACATCGTAGAAACCCTAGCAAAAAGCGGTGCGATCGATCTTATCGTCGTAGATAGCGTCGCCGCGCTCACGCCGAAAAACGAGATCGAGGGCGATATGGGCGATCAGCACGTGGGGCTTCAGGCGCGTTTAATGAGCCAGGCGCTGCGTAAGCTCGCCGGCGTCGTGCATAAGATGAATACGACGGTGATCTTTATTAATCAAATCCGTATGAAGATCGGTGCGATGGGCTACGGCACGCCAGAGACGACGACCGGCGGCAATGCGCTTAAATTTTACGCTTCGGTGCGCATCGATATACGCAAGATCGCTACTTTGAAACAAAACGAAGAGAGCATCGGCAACCGCGCCAAGGTCAAGGTCGTAAAAAACAAGGTGGCGCCGCCGTTTAAGATCGCGGAATTTGACATAATGTTCGGCAAGGGCATCAGCAAGGTGGGCGAGCTGATCGATTACGGCGTCAAGCTCGACATCGTTGATAAAAGCGGCGCATGGTTCAGCTACGGCGACACTAAGCTAGGTCAAGGGCGCGAAAACGCTAAAATTTATCTAGAGAATAACCCTACTGTCGCCGAAGAGATCACTGCAAAGATCCGCGAGCAGATGGGCAGCGTAAATTTCAGCGCAGACGCGGACGATGAAGAAAATTTACAAAGTGGAGATGAATGATGATTTATATCGAAGATGTTTATGCGATAGAGGTACTCGATAGCCGCGGCAACCCGACTGTGAAGGCGACCGTAGCTTTAAGCGACGGCACCGTGGCAAGCGCGATAGTCCCAAGCGGCGCAAGCACGGGCAAACGTGAGGCGCTAGAGCTTCGCGATGGGGGCGATAGATACTGCGGCAAGGGCGTGCTAAAAGCGGTGGAAAACGTAAATT
>CAUSCW010000069.1:0-7629 GCA_963530195.1 uncultured Campylobacter sp. | reverse complement strand
CTCGTCGGGCTCATAACCCGAAGGTCGGTGGTTCAAATCCACCCTCTGCAACCAATATCTTTAAATTTATATCACAGCATCGTGGCTTTAAAATTTTACTCTTGTCTTCATTGCGGTATAAGAAAAATGTGTTTTATCTAAATCAGAGGATTTTATCTACTAAATTTATTTTTAAACTAATAGCTTAAAATTCATAAAGTCATCAAATAAGATACATTAAACTCTTTAAACTGTAAAATTTGCCGATTCATCTAAAATCTATGATTTATATTGTGTCGCCGATCTTGTTAATAGCATTATAAAGTATTGAAAGGACTTAAATTTACACAGAGTTTCTATCGTGACGTTAAAATTTTAAAGGTTCAAGAAAAGTTAAAAATTCCTTGAAAGTTTTTAACTTATCTTGAGTCAAATTTTATTTACCCGCTCGCTCACTGCAAAGACGGAGGTTATGAAAAGTATTCCTCATCTACAATTACCCATCTTTCTCTAGTTTCCTCATCGTATTGCTTTAAAATTTCTATTATTCTATTCTGTAATGTTTGCAGGGTTTGCATATATTTTGTAGGAATTATCTCGAAAATATCCTCTAGTTCGCAACATTCAGTTATTATATCTATGACACGCTTGCTAACTTTATTGTTTTCCAAATGCGTTGAAATATAGGGCGAAAACAAAATTCTTTGACTTTCATCTATGGTAATCGCCTGGTGCTCCAATGCCTGCAATGAACCTAGCGCCATCAATAAAATTGCCCTCTCGCTTACCATGTCAATATTTTTTTCTAATATCATTTGAATCGCTCCGCCCGTATTTAATTTCATCTAAAATCATACAAATCTTCCTCTCGTCTATCTCCCCATAAAGGCAAGGGTTTGCCAGCTCAAATATGATTTCCTGCAAAATTTCATCCTCATATCCTATGTCCTCGCGGCACTCGATTAAATTTGCCCACTCCTCAAGGAGGTCATATGAAATTTCTTTATCGATGACCCTATTTAAGATATTTGCGATGGTATTTTGAGTTATCGTTACAAGCTCCGATTCGCTATCAAAGCCTATCTTTGCTAAGTCGCTTTTTATCGCGCTTATATCTTTGGTGAAATTTATCAAATTTAATAAAATATCTATTTTAGCCATCAATGCTGTATTCACCCTTTCGTCCTCACGCATCTATAACCATATCCTTATATTTTTCATAAAGCTTCGGTTTCAAAATTTTAAATTTCACAGCGATTCTCCTTAGTCCTTTCCAAATTTAAAGTTTTACCCAATCCTCTTCTTTGCGCCGAATTCAAATTCGACCTGCTTAAATGCGCTCTCTATATTTTTATGAAATTCCCTATACACAATCCAATTAAAATTTTCATTTGGACACCCGTCCGGGACCAATGGCTGGGCAGTATGCAAAATCATCTCCGTTTCTAGCGCGATACTTAGTGATATATTCGATCGCCACTTCGAATGCATCGTCATCTTCCGCTTTAATACTCCAGCCGTCGTATGTGATTATGGGCTTATTGTCGCTTAGGCGATATACATCCCCTCCGACGATAAGCATATCTCTATCTCTTGCGATTTTTAGCACCTCCATTACATCGTCAAATTTCCAAGCTATTTCATAAAATCCGAGCTCCTCTCTTAGGCGTATGCCGCGCTCTAGCAGATCCTGCGGCACGATATTTACATAATCTTCATCTATAAACAACATAATTCGCTCCTTTTAAGTATAAGGTTATTGCCATTGCCATTTTTCTATATCGTCTTTTTTACAAAAACCCATAATGCGAAAAAAGCTCCTAATAAAACCCCTATTTTTTCAGAAGTAATTATACGACAAACAAAAATAAAAGGAAAGAAAAATAATCGTAATCTAAAATAAGCACCTATATACGGGAATTGAAGAGAAGTGAAAAGAAGTGATTAAAACTTAAAAATAGCTTAATTGGTGGAGGTGTGCGGGATTGAACCGCAGTCCGAAAATAAACGACCAAAGCCTCTACATGTTTAGCAAAAGTGAAGTTCTCGCGCAGGCTCGCTCACTTTCCAAAACGACCCGCCTGCGCAAAGACTAGAGTTTCACTCTACGGCTCGTCACGCCGCAGAGCTACGCTATCGCAGATTACCCGCCGCCGCGCTTAGATAGTATCGGCGCGGAGCAGGGCTCGACTGGACTTACGCAGCTTTAGCGTAAGCAGGAGCAAATTTAACGTTGTTTGCGTTTAAATTTAGTTTGGATTTTATACGCTGTATCCAAAGCGACATGCAGCCTTGACCCATCCGTTCCCGTCGAAGCCAAGTCACCCCCGAAAGAATGCGCGCGCATTTTACTTCAAAATTTTATAAATGTCAAATTCGGCTTATGCTAGAATTGCGTTTAAATTTTAACTAAATCAAGGATCCAAAATGTCAAAAATCACGCTTTCTAAATTATATGAGATGAAAAAATCCGGCGAAAAGATCGTGATGATCACCGCCTATGACGCGCTTTTTGCTAAAATTTTCGACGACGAGGTCGATATGGTGCTCGTAGGCGACAGCCTAAATATGAGCTTCGGCGGGCACTCCGAGACCCTGGGCGCAAGCGTAGAGCAGATGATCTATCACGCGCGCGCCGTAAGACGGGGGCTAAAGCGGGCGTATATGGTCGTGGACATGCCGTTTTGCTCGTGTGCGACGCCAGAGCTCGCGCTGCAAAACTGCGCCAAAGTCTATGAGAGCACCGGCTGCGACGCCGTCAAAATCGAAGGCGGCGCGCATATGGCGGATACCGTGGCGCTGCTTAATCGAAACGGTATCGCCGTGATGAGCCACATCGGGCTTAAGCCGCAGTTTTCGCGCTTTACGGGCGGCTACAAGGTAAGCGGGCGCGGTGAGGAGGGGGCGCGCGAGGTCTTAAGCGACGCCAGAGCGCTTGCCGAGGCGGGCGCGGTGCTACTGCTGGTCGAGGGGACGATCTGCTCGGTCGCAAATCAAGTAGCGCTCGGCACCGACGTGCCGGTCATCGGCATCGGCGCTGGCGCGGGCATAGACGGACAGGTGCTCGTGTGGAGCGATATGTGCGGATTTTTCACGGAGTTTCGGCCAAAATTCGTTAAGCGCTATTTAGACGGCGCCGAGCTGGTAAAAGGCGCGGTGCGCGAATACGCGCGCGAAGTCAAGGATGAGAGCTTCCCGAGCGAGGAGTTTGAATACAAGCAGTAGCGGGATTTGGGCTAAATTTTAAAATTTACGCGCCGAAACTGGCAATAAAGCCTCGCTTGCCTTAAATTAATGCTTCGTTTTCGCGCGCCGCAGGCTATACAAACAACTCGCCAGCTTGCGAAGCTTGAAATTTATTCGGCGCGGGCGCTTGTAAGTGCTTTGGGTTGGGTGGATACTCTGCGCGGTATTTTATATGGGCGGCGCCGTGCGAGAGTTTGCGCGCTTCTGCATGCGGGCGCCTATTTCTGTCGCTGAACGCAATGTGCGAGCGCTTTTCATGAACACTCCCACGCCGCAGCTCTAAAATATGCTACGAGCGCTAAATTTTATGCACGCAGCCGTATAACTCGAACATAAACCAGCCGTCACGCCTAAACGGCTTATAAAATTTAAGGAGAAAATTTGGCTAAAGCTTTAAAAATCGTCATAGCCGCGGCTCTGGGCTTACTCTTTTGCGTAAAGGTGCTGCCGATTTTGGCGGCATTTTTCGCGTTTAATTCTTTCTTTGATAAAGATGATATGGAACTGGATAAAGCCCCGCCGATGCAAAACTACGAGCAAAATCGCGAGAAATTTCTAGACCTGTTAGCTTTTGCAGGTCGCAACTTCCCTAAAAATTTGCGCGTTACAACCCAGAGCACCTACGGCGATGAGTATTTGGATCGATTTGGACGGCAACGAGACGAAATTTTATACGAATGCCTTTTTTAGAGACAATGCGCCGAGTACCAGCGATGGGCTAAAGCTCATCGGCTGGGACAAAAAGACGTTTGCAGAGCTAAAATCAAAGCTTGCGGCGATAAACGCCAGAACCATCGTGCTAAATAGAAGCGGCGATAGCGGGGTGCCTTGGGCGGAGATCACCTACCGATACGTGGAGCACTTCACCGATAGCTATCAGTTTTATGCCCCTGATAGCCCGAAGCTCGCCAAGCTGCACGCCAAGGGCTGCTCGAAAAAATTTCAAAGCGACGGCGTAGTGTTTTTATTCGAAAGCACAACGTCCGGCTTATATAGAGCGTTCTGCGATGGCGACGACGATAATAAGAGCGTTTTGATCGAAGAGCATGATTTGTAGAACTAGGCTCGCGCAGGAAAAATTTAGCGTCTTAATTTGGGGTGCGATCGATAAGGCGGCGCGAGATTGCGCGGCTAAATTTAATCGCACGAGCCTGCGTTGAGCTTAGCGGCAAATTTTATAATTCACGCTAAATTCTAAGTCGTCTTGAAAAATGAAATTTCGCGCGAAATTTTACCTAGCCGCGCAAGTGCGCAAGGCAAAATTCTGCATAAAATTCTACGCAGAATTTATTGCAAAATTTTAACCGATTGTGCGAGATAAAATTTTAGTCGCCTGCGTGCCGCGGAGCTTGAAGCGCAGAATTTAAACCCTCGCTGCCGCAAAAACAAAATCCGCATCAAAGCTCTACGAGACAAAATTTTGTCGTAAAATTTCGCTGCAAAATTCCAAACGCAGAATTTAATATCGCAAAATTCCAAGCGCCAAATTTTACGTTGTAAAACCTCGCGTATTTTTCAAACGGCTAAATTTTGCCACTAAATTCTACGCGCTAAATTCCGCACCGCCGCTCCGCAATCACCGATCGCGAACGCCTAAAGCCTTAAATTCTACGCGCCAAATTCCGCGCTATAAAATTTAGCGCAGTTAGCGACCCGCGCGCTGTTTGGGAGCCACTACGACAAAATTTCACACTTAAAGCATAGAGAGCGCAATGGCATGAGCGTAGTCTTAAACCGTCGCGGTAAAATTTCGCAGTCTTTCGCGACGGGTGCTCTGCTTTTTAGCCCCAGCTCTAAGCGCGTACCGTAAAATTCCGCGCGGCAAATTTTATTCCGCTAGCAAAGATCCGCCCCTTTAAAATTGTCAAAATTTAGCCATTTTTCGCTACACTTGCTAAAATTTTAAAAACGATTAAAGAGAGATTATGGACAGAATTGTAGAGATCGAAAAGATGCAGCTCGATGAGAGCGTGGAGAGCTCGCTGCGCCCGTCGAGCTTCGAGGATTACGTGGGTCAGGAGAAGATCAAATCAAACCTTGCTATCGCGATCGCCGCGGCGAAAAAGCGCGCCGACGTGCTCGATCACGTACTTTTCTACGGGCCGCCGGGGCTTGGCAAAACCACGCTAGCGCACATCATCGCCGCTCAGATGGGCGCCGCTATCAAGGTCACCGCCGCGCCGATGATCGAAAAGGCGGGTGATCTGGCGGCGATTCTAACAAACCTGCAAAGCGGCGACGTGCTTTTCATCGACGAGATCCACCGCCTAAGCCCCGCGATCGAGGAGGTGCTGTATTCGGCAATGGAGGACTTCCGCCTCGACATCATCATCGGTTCGGGCCCCGCCGCGCAGACCATCAAGATCGACATTCCGCACTTCACGCTCATCGGCGCCACGACGCGCGCAGGCATGATCTCGGCGCCGCTGCGGGATCGCTTCGGCATGCAGTTTCGCTTGCAGTTTTACACGCACGCCGAGCTTGCGCGGATAGTGCAGATCGCTTCTGTTAAACTCGGGAAGGAGAGCGCAGCCGACGCCAGCGCCGAGATCGCGCGTCGCTCCCGCGGTACTCCGCGTATTGCGCTGAGGCTGCTGCGCCGCATACGCGATTTTGCCGAGGTGCGCGACGAGGGCGCTATTTCGCACGATCGCGCGCGCGAAGGGCTTGAGGCGCTGGGCGTGGACGAGCAGGGCTTTGACGAGATGGATATAAAATATTTGGAAATTTTATTTGACGCCAAGCGCCGCGCCTTGGGGCTTAGCACGATCGCGGCGGCGCTTAGCGAGGATGAGGGCACGATCGAGGACGTCATCGAGCCCTATCTGCTCGCCAACGGCTACATCGAAAAGACCGCCAAAGGCCGCATCGCAACCGATAAGGCGCGCGAGGCGTTCGGTCGCGTGCTAAAGGCCGCGGAGAGAAATCTGTTTGAGGAGTAGGGCGGATGAAATTTTATACTTCACGGCGCTGAGCCATAGCTACGCAAGTGGAAACCCTACCGTGGCGATTTTGCATGTTTGGTCTTTGAATTTTGCTTGGTTTTAAAGTTTCTTTAGATTTAAAATTTAAAGCGGGCGATTTTGTAAATTTAGAGCAAATTTATTATCGGCTCAATAAAATATCCAAAAGGATATGAAAGGAAATTTTATGAAATTCATAACAAAATATATAAAAAGGCTCTTATATTATTTTTATGATGTATTTTATAGGCGTGTTTTTATCAGGGGAGTTTCGCATCCGCAGGCACAGGTGGCTAGCATAGGCTGCTATGGTTTGCTTTTTGTCCTATGCGGGATGCTTCTTACTATTTATAGAACGGATACGGCGCCCAAACAATTGAATGAGCTTGAGATAGATACCGGAATTTTAAGAAACGTTTATTATAATTTTCGCGGAAGCGGCGGACGAATACATATAGAACTAGAAAACGGCAAGAAAAAGGTTTATGAAATAAGCAAAAGCGATAGCGATATTTACGAAAAGCTAAAAGGGCAAAAAATCAAAATTTACGGCGAGCCGAGCCCGGATATATTAGGTAATAATGAAATTTTACAGCTTGAAGATAAAGATGGAAAGATATATAAGGGATATAATTTCGATCATAGATTGTTAAGACCATATTTGATGACCGCACAGTTTAAATTCTTTTTAAAAGGGGTGGTTTTTCTACTTTTATTAATATTTTTTATAAATTTTTCAGATAGAAATTTGATTAAAAACAATCCAGAAGAAGGAGTAAAAGATGAGTAACGGATTTGGTATTATTAGAAATACGCTTTCGCATGGTCTCGCTAATGCGGCTGCAGCGCAAGCAATAGTGAAAATCTGCTTTCGTATGCCTATAAGGGCAGTTATTATTCTCACTCTCCATTGAAAGTTAAAATTTAGTCTATTCGCGCATCTGTTGTGCTCATTATTTTATAAATTCGTATTCTTTTACCCTACGCAGATTGTTGTTTGCGATTATTAAGGTACATTGATTTTCTAAAAAATAGCCTGTCACCCGCTTAACTTTTACTTCACTTTCGTTTATCGTACCGATTTTACTTCGCTTCTAGCAGACGCATTCGCTATACATTTTTCTTTTCCGCATAAAGTTGTCATTGGGCTTATTGTAAAAGTTGCAGCGCGAGTATATCCACACATCGGGCGAGCGCGGCTTTAGATTTTGCGGCGCGGCACAAGAGTCTGGCGTCAACATATCAGCACTGCCCACCAAAGCGCTAATTTCATCAAATTTAGCCGCACGCACGTCCAGCGTCGGCCTATCGGCGCGCACGGTCTGCCCGCCCACGCCCACGTAGTCGCACACGCCGCGCAGCTCGTGCACGAACGCGCGCTGCTTTTCGCTGCCGATCCGCCCATGCACCGCGCCGTTTAGCGTGGCGTTGATTTTGATGA
>CAUSCW010000068.1:0-7762 GCA_963530195.1 uncultured Campylobacter sp. | reverse complement strand
GATACTGCCCGCAAACACTGCTAAATCCCCATAATACGCCGCCAAGAAGCGTGATGAAAACGCCAAAAAATTCGCTCTGAGATCTCATTTGCCGCCTTAAATTTAAAGCCAAAGTATATAAGCTTATGCTTAAGCTGGGGTTAAATTTGAGGGTTTGGCGGAGTTTGTCGGGCAATGTTTGCAACTAGCAAGATTTTTAAAATTTTAAAATTTGAAACAAATAAAGAGATGATAAAATTTATGAGGCTACGTAAGAATGAAATAAATTCTAAATTTAGCTTAACGTTCTTGATTTATGGAATAAATTTTGACATTTACGATGCGCCAAAGCTTATAGTGTATTGCTTTTTATATAAGTCGAATTTAGCTCAAAGGCGGCTAAATTTTTCTAATCGGCAGTCTAATTATCGTTTTGCATTTTTGCGGCGCGGTTTTTCTGGGGTCGCTTAGGTAGATTTCGTGATGCGCCCTTTGCTCGCCAAAGTCCTTTGTGTGGCCGTTTGCGGCGATAAACTCGTCTATTTTGGCAACGCTCCCGGGCTCGTCGTCAAAGCTACCTATGTGTAAAATTTGCGCGCAAAGACCTTCGTCTATTCTCAAAAACTCCGCTGCGCCGCAGTCTAGCTTCTTTTTCAAAGTAGCCTGCTGCACTGCCCAGTCGAAATTTTCTCGCGTGATAAAATCGGGCAGTCTAATCGCGCTAATCCAGCTAAAATCGCTCTTTCTAGCGTAGTCTGCAGCGCCGCAAGCCGAGCCGCGCTGCCGCCAAAACCCCTCTAGCGGCGGCACGACGTACTCGAAAAATCCATCGATCTTATATTTTTTTATAGCTCATTTTTAGCGCGTAGCTCACGGCGTAAAGCACCTCTATCGCGCGCTGATACGTGCCGCCTGATTCGTTCGGATCGCCATCGCCTCGGATGCAGACGAAATTCGCGGGCGGAACGGTTAAAATTTGCGGCGTCTGTTTAGGTGCGTAAAGCTGCTTAAACTCTTTTTTAAAATCAAACATTTTATTCCTTTCGCGAGGTAAATTTCATAAAATTTTGCGCTAGAAGCGGAGCTGAAATTTTATGTGGTCATAAAATTTCATATCATCACGCAATCGTGCGGATGGAAATTCTACGGAATTCCACATTTGCCGTAACTGCTGCGAGAAATTTTGTCGCAAGCGCGCTAAGACTTTGCTGTGCGAAAAATTTCATACTATCTCAGACGAGCATAGAATTTATCGCAAGAATTTTAGAAATTTAACGCATGCGGATAGGTTTTACGCAGGCAAAATTTTGTGTGGACGAAATCTTACGCAGGTAAAATTTCACGCCAGCTAAATTTTGCGCCGCTACAAATATTTCAAAATTCCGCCGAAGTGCACGCTGCTAAAACGGCGCTTTAAATTTAGACTAGCGCCAGCTTCAGCACCTCTTCGATCCGATCTACCGGCGTTATTTTCAGATCGTTTTTGACCTCGTCCGGGATCTCCGCCAGGTCGCGCTCGTAGTTTTTGCGCGGGATCAAAACCTCGGCGATCTTGGCTTTGTGCGCGGCGATGAGCTTCTCCTTAAGCCCGCCGATCGGCAGCACCTTGCCGCTTAGCGTGATCTCGCCCGTCATCGCTAGATCGGCGCGCACCTTGCGCTCGCTTAAAATCGACGCGATCGCCGTACTCATCGTGATGCCCGCGCTCGGTCCGTCCTTCGGCGTCGCGCCCTCGGGTACGTGGATGTGAAGGTCGAATTTATTATAAATCTGCTCCGAGCTTTCGGAATTCTCCTCTGCGTCTAAATTCCGCGCCGCCGAGCTTTTAGATGTGCCGCCGCCATTTGTGCGCAATGCGGAGTTTTTGCCCGCACGTGAGGCTTTTGTCGCCTCAGCGTCTTGCCCAGCTTTGAGCTTGCCTTCGTCGATCAATACTTTTACGACGCTAAAGGCGATCTGCGCGGATTCTTTCATCACATCGCCGAGCTGCCCCGTGATCGTCATAGCGCCCTTGCCTTTGATCTTGACCGCCTCGATCTTGAGCACGTCGCCGCCTACCGCAGTCCACGCAAGCCCGTTTACGATGCCGATTTGATCGCGCTTTTCTACCTCGTCGATCTCGAAAACCTTTTTATTTAGGAATTCTCTTAAATTTTTCGTCGTCACGACGATTTTTTTAAACTCTTTGTCTTTTAAAATTTTAACCGCGACCTTGCGGAAGATCGCTGCGATCTGGCGGCGCAGGTTTCGCACGCCGCTTTCGCGCGTGTACTCTTCGATGATCTCGGAAAGGGCGGCGGGGTTGATCGCTACGTCGGCGGCTTTGAGCCCGTGGCGTTGCAGCTCCTGAGGGATCAGATAGTCTTTAGCGATCTGAAATTTCTCCTGCGGCGTGTATGAGCTAAGCTCGATAAACTCCATCCTATCGCGCAGCGGCGCAGGTATGAGAGATACGTCGTTTGCCGTGGCGATAAAGATGATCTTGCTAAGATCGATGTTGAAATTTAGATAGTAATCCCTAAAGCTCGAGTTTTGCTCGGGGTCTAAAATTTCAAGCAGAACCGCCGTCGGATCGCCCTTGTATGAGCTTGAAATTTTATCGATCTCATCAAGCACGATGACGGGGTTCATCTGATTTGCCTCGATGAGGCCTTGCACGATGCGGCCTGGCATCGCACCGATGTAGGTGCGGCGGTGTCCGCGCAGCTCGTTTACGTCTTCGAGTCCGCCCAAAGCGATGCGGATGAGTTTGCGCTTAAGCGCGGTCGCGATAGAGTTTGCAAGGCTCGTTTTACCCACGCCCGGAGGGCCGTAGAAGCATAAAATCGCGCCGCCGTTTTTGCCGTCCTCTTTGCTCTTCTTGCCGTTTGTGCCGCGAAGCTCTAAAAGCTGCTTCAGCGCGAAATACTCCTCGATGCGCGCCTTGGGCTTTTTCAGGGAATGGTGGTCTTTGTTCAGCTGCGCGGTGACGCCCTCGATGGACATCTTATGTTTGGCGGTCTTTTCAAAAGGCACCTCCAAAACCCAGTCCAGATAGCTCTGCACTAGCCCCGCATCGGCGCTGTCCGGATGGAGGCGGGCAAATTTATCGATCTGCTTTTTGATCTCTTTGTAGGCATCCTCGCCCAAATACGGCTTTTTGGCCTCTAACTTTTTGCGGTACTCCTCGATCTCGACATCGCGATCGGCGTCGCCTCCGAGCTCCTTTTGGATCTGCTTGAGCTGCTCTTTTAAAAAATACTCCTTGTTCGTCTTATCGATCTTGGAATGAACCTTGCTTTTGATCTCCTTTTCGAGCCTCTGCGCTTCGATCTCGTCGGAGATGTAGTTGATGAGGTTGAAAAGGCGCTTTTGCAAATTGCTCTCGGTAAAAAATGAGTAGGCTACCTGCTTTTTTAGCCGCAGTGCGCTTAAAATCAGATCGCAGACGCGTGCGGCGTCGGTGCCGTCGTCGATCGTCTTTAGCAGATCGTTCGGAAAAAAATGCGTGAGCGTGCTAAGCGTCTTGGTTTTTTCCTTTAGTACGCTTACCAGCGCGTCTAATTTCTGGTCATTGCCGCGCTCGTCGTGGATGATATCGACGGTAGCGACCAGTGGATCTTGCGAAATTTCTTTTACGATTTTGCCTTTTAGCGCGCCTTGAAATAAAATTTTAACCCGACCGTCAGGAAGTGGCACGGTTCTCATCACAGAGCCCACTACGCCTGCGTTATAGATACCGCCGAAGCTTCTATCGCCGCTAAATTCCGACTTTGAGCTTACGACCATTATCATAGATTCGTTTTTAGCGGCTAGATCGAGAGCCTTTTTGTTATGCTCGTCGCCGATGAAAAGGGGCGCTATCATAAACGGATATAAAAATAGCTCGTCCTCGACGATGATAGGCAGATCGCTAGGGAAGGTTGTATTTTGCATCAGTTGCATCGCTCCTCCTACTCAAAAATCGCGCGGTACCAAGGCGAGCGAGGTTTGATGACGTCGGTACCGTTTAGCGGGGATTCTTCGATGCGCTGCTCGTAAATTTTGGCAGAACTTTCGCGATCAGTGCGCTGGTAAAGATCCTTGATGTCGATATTTAGCTGATGCTCTGCAAGCCTGAGCTTCGTTAGCATCGTCTCAAGTAGCGGACGATACTCGCTCTGCGGATATTCAGCTATAAATTTTCGAATTTCGTCGATGCTGTTTAGCATTAGCTTTTGGTTGCGATTTGGGCGGCTAAAGGAATCGAAATTTGCTCTAATTTTTAGAAATCTTGCGTATTCGATCTTTTGCGTCGTGCCGTAGAGACGGATATATTCGTCTAGGTATTTGTTTGCTTTCTCGTAGTTTTCATCCTCCACAAAAGCCCACGCCATAATGAGTGTCATCTCCTCAAGCAGCGGAGAGGCGATGTGTTCGCTAGAAAAGCTAGTGTAGTGCTTCTCGGCATCCTCCATGCTGGCGTTGTTTATATCTTCTAAAATTTTAGAATACCATGCCTCGGGGCTTAGATTAAAAAGCTCGCCGTCGCCTTTGCCACTGCAGCCGCCGATAAACGCGATAAATAGGAGAGCGGATAGAATTTTACTTAGATTTGTCATAAAAAATCCTTGGAATTTATTTAGCTCGTAATTTTATAGTCTTTGAGTAAATGCAAGCTTAAATTCCGCGTTCAAATTTAAAAATGGAATTTCTTTAAAATTTTTGTGCGTTCGGGCTTAAAAATCTTTGTAAACCAAAAAAATTTACGCGATAAATTCTAAATTTAAGTTTAACAATAGTATAATTAGCGCCGATAACGCAGAGTAAGTTTGCGTTTCCGTAATTTCAAAATTTTAAAGAAAGGATGTAAGATGAAAAAAGGTTTTACTCTAATTGAGCTGATCTTTACTATCGTGATTTTGGCGATTACGACGATGGCGATCCCTCGTATCGTCGCGCAGACGACCGAGCTAAATGCCCTTGCGATCAAAGAGGAGCTCGTATATAACGCTAAAGCTTTTATGTCTCGTATATCTAAAGCTCAGTGGGATAGCGCATACGCAGGAGATGCTACGTGCGGAGGAGATGCAAGCTGCATGAGGAGAATTTTAACGGTAAATCCGCCTGCTGATGGCGCCCCCGAGGTCAGACCAGGGATTTTAAATGAAGCTAGTAGGCGCGGAATTAGCGCTCAAGCTCCAGCTACAAAAAGACAATTCGGTAGAAATGGAATTTCTTTTGGTGGCGGTCGTTATAACGATATCGACGATTTTGATCGATTCACGACGAATATAACAGTCGGTAATTTGGTGGGCTCTAGCAGTAGAGGTGATTTTATCCTCAATACTAGGATTAATGTCGATGTAGATTATGTAGCAGAGCCTTTTAGCGCGGCGGAGTATGCTACTGGTACTGATATAAGAGGTGTTCTTAGAGATCTACCTAACGACGAGTCCGCTGCCCCTACTAATATAAAGATGGTTAGGGTTGCTGCTACGGATCTAAACGACGCCGTAGCTAAAGATGGTACCGCCAAATCAGTTGTTTTAAAAGCGTTTTTATCTAATATCGGTGTCGGCGTTCAGACAACCGTCACTAGACTACATAACTAATAGGAGCGCGAGATGAAAAGAGGCTTTACCCTTATAGAGCTTGTGTTTGTTATCGTAGTGCTGGGGATCATCTCGATGTTCGGCGCGGATCTATACACAAAAATCTATAAATCTTACGTGCATGTTCGTGCAGTAAACCAACTGGAAGCCAGAACGCAAAATGCGATGATGCTAATCACAAATCGCTTGGAGGATAGAATAAAAAGCTCTACCATAGGCAGAGATCTTGCCGTAAATGATTTTGTGCCGATTAGCGACCTTACTAATCCGAGATTTGATATATTGGAGTGGATCGGACAAAGCGTAGAGACGAGAAATATAAATCAGAGAACTCCAGGTTGGAGCGGCTTTATGTCAATGTCGCAGCTTCGAGATACTACATGGGTAGCCGACACGAATAACGCCGGTTATATCGCAGATACGAGAACCCCGTTTAATATGGTATCCTTGGGTAGTAATTTTCCGCAAGTAGCTAGGATAGTTGGAAATTTAAGGGCTACGACATATAATAGACCTTCTACTAACACCCAAGTTGCTGTTATTTTTAGGGTTGTTACTAACGATGCTTCGCCTACTAGCGTAGGCATAGGCTTCGGCTACGATAGGGCTGTTTGGGCAGACGGCAGAAACCGCGTGCTAATCGCCGTAGGCACTCCTAGTGCTGCGGGTAGCGGTAGTATACAAGGTGAAACTATCGCTATCAATCAATACCCATTCAATCCAAACAATGCCAACTCACAGGAATTTTCTGAGCAGTATTATATAGCTCATAGTGCCTATGCGATCGTCCCCGCTAATGTCGTAACTTATACGAAAGACAATGCGGGAAATTTAAGTAAGAATTTTGATCTAGTATTGAGGTATAACTATCGACCATGGAGCACTGTTGCAGGTGATGCGACCTCATACAATAGGGCTAGCAGCTCACTACTAGCAGAGGATGTGAGCTTATTTAGGTTTAAGGATGATAACGGCGCCGTTGCGCTTAAACTATGTATGAGAGACGACGGCAGAAATTTCGATCCTGCAGAGCTGGATCTAAACGTTTGTAAAGCACAGGTGGTGTACTAATGAAAACTATGCAAAAAGGTTTCGCTCTAGTAGCGGCCATATTTTTTATCATCATTGTAGCGACTACGGCGATTACGGCGCTATCTATCGCGTCTATGACGGCTCGCGATGTCAATAATATCCAAGGCAGAGAGCAGGCGCTACTGCTAGCGCAGAGCGCTACGGAGTTAGCCGTCCTTGCTATGCAAAAGCACCAGTATCTAACTACCGATCTTAAGGCAGGAGGCGCTACGGCTGCGACCAGTCCTACGTTAAATACGATTACGCTCGAATATCCGTCAAATGATCCGGCTCAAAAGATGTTTGATATCACCGTGACATTTGGATATTTTGATAGACAGCTGGGTGCGCCCGGCAATCATACCGTCGCTTATAGTAATTTTGGGCAAGGCTCGTCCGAAACACTTGCAAATGGTAGTGTGGGCAGAATTCTAAGCCATGCCGCGCTCGTAGACGTAGTAGTGAGATCTAACGTAGAAGTTATGGGCAGACCGCAGATTACGTATCACAGGCGCACTATACAAAAACCATAATGTAAAGGAGAGACGATGAATTTAAATATCGTAGGTAAGCAGTTTGAGCTAACAGAAGCTATCAAAAATTATGTCGAAAACGCATTTGAGACGCTAGAAAAATATAATCTCGACATCATCTCGGGACGCTGCGTGATCTCAGCCGACGAGAAGCAAGGCAAAAAGGGCTTCGTAGTGGATTTCTCATTAAATTTAGCGCATCAAGACACTATAGTCGTGCGCCAAAAAGATAAAGATCTCTACGCTGCCGTCGATCTCATCGTCGAGCGCGCCTCAAAAGTGCTTCGCAGATACCACGATAAGGTAAATTCTCATAAAAATCGCGACGAGATGAAACAAAACGCCGTAGATAATGCAGTCGGTGTCAATAAGCCAAATTTAAACGATGAAGTTGATGAGATCGTCCCTACCGAGCTGGATCTATATAAGCCGCTAGAGATCGATGAGGCGCTAAATAAGCTTAAAGAAAGCACCGATCAGTTTTTGGTTTTTAATGATATGGATGCCAAAATGCGTGTGCTTTACAAGCGTAAAGACGGTAAATTCGGCTTATTTTAGAATTTTAGAATTTTAGAATTTTAGAATTTTAGAATTTTAGAATTTTAG
>CAUSCW010000067.1:0-7963 GCA_963530195.1 uncultured Campylobacter sp. | reverse complement strand
ATGAAATGGATTTTTCTCTTCCGATAAGATAATAGGCTGTCTAAAGCCCAAAATTTCATCCTTATATACAAAATATTTTGATAGATCGGAGATATCTATTTGCGTCTTGTCTTTTATCTCATAATCAAAACTCTTTCTGTCGGTATTTTCAACTAAAAAATCAAACCAGTTTTCTTCATTAAAATCGCCGATTAGATAGAGCCTGGAGACGTTCGCCGTATAAAAACTATGGCCGAAATTTTTTATATCGTGCTCATCGATAATGGTATTTCGCAGAACCTCATAGTCGTGATATCTTTTAAAATAATTTATAGCGGCATTTTGAAGTAGCTCTTCGTTACTCAGAATTCTATTCTCTTTTAGACAATATCCCTTTTGATATTTGTAATAGCTAAAAATACTAACTATGCAGGAGCCTTGCGAAGCGGAGTAATCGGGCACGATGCGGATAAACAGGGCGCAGAAAAGTAGCACTGCGGTTAGGATTTTAAATTTAAGTTTGTGAAATTTCATTACGATCCTTTAGGCGCCGCCAGCGAAGCAAACCGCACACCTAGCCGCCTCGTTAAATTTATACCTTCGCTCCGCGTTCATTACTCTGAGCTTTTAAATTCGAGATAAATTTTAGCGACACTCAAAGTTTTCTGCCTAGCGCCAAAACCTCTTTGCATCGCTAAATTTCATATCTCGCGCCGCTAAATTTTAAATCGCCGCAACATTTAAATTTAGATTCTCGCGTCGCTCAAATTTCTCTCGCTGCGGCGCCAAAAATTTCAGATAAGCTCTAAAGCCACGCCTTAGTTTTATGCCGGCAAAATTTAATCGCGCCGTAAAAAGTCGGTCTGCCGCGTAAAATTCAGCGGCGCGGCAAAAGGGGTCCGTCTCGTAAAGCGGTGCTGCATCAAATTTGGCCGCACCGCAAAAAGCTACTCCGCTGCGCAAAATTTAGCCGCGCCGCGCCAAAGCTCGTTATCTCTTCGGTTTGCTTAACTCATAGCCGAAGTGGATCTTTTTGCTCTCGCCCGGCTTTAGCTCAAAGTCCCAGCTAAGCAGTCCGTCCTTGCCGAGGCTGCTCTGCTCGGGCGAGTTTTTCAGCGTGACCTTTACGTCCTCATGCGTCGAGACGGGCGCTCGCTCTTGTAAAACCACGTTCCAAGCGCGCTTGGAGCCGTTTTTGATCTCGTATTCCCAAGCCATGGAATTTTTGCTTTCGCCGCCGAAAAAGGAATTTTTCGTAAAGTTGTTCGCCTGCTCTTTTTTGACTTCAATCAGGCTGTTTTTACCCAGATACGCCGTTGCTTCGGCGTTTGCGGCAAAGCCTAGATGCACGAGTCCGATCTGCACGCCGTCGAGCTTTATTAGCGTTTCGCCCTCCTCTATGTTTCTTTCGGGGCTAAATTTAGCTCGCACGTAGGCCGCCTCGCTGCCGTAGCCGTCGATGAGCAGATCGAATTTCGCATCCAGGCTCTGTTTATCGAAGCTAAACTCGCCCGCCTCACCCGCTTTGAGGCTTACGCCGCTAATTTTCCACACCTTTGAGAGCGAGTTTTCGATATTCGCGCCCGTCCTTTGATACGACGATCTAGCCTCCGCCGCGGGCGCGACCCTATCCATAGTCGCCATCTCTAGCATCACGTCCTTTTTATAAGCCGCTGCGGGTGCCGGTCTTGCAGGCTCGCCCTCGTACCACGGATAAAACGGCTGTGGCGCGGTCTGCGAGGAGTATTCGTAAGGATACAGCGCGATTGTTAAATTCGCTAGCTCCCCGTTTAGCGGGTTTTGCACCGAGATCTTTTGCGTAACCTCGATCTTGCCGCTTGCAAGGTCTGCCGAGAGCTCGTTGTGCGTGTAGGCGCTCACGTCAACGGGGTAGCTTATTTTTACAAAGCTCGGATCGCAGCCAAAGTTCGCGTTTAAGCGGCGCTCGTTTTTGATGTGATATTTTGAAATTTTCTCTTTGAGCTTTCCGATTTGCTCGTCCGTCTTTGAAATTTCGCCCGCTACGAGCAAGACTTCGTCGTAAATTTTTTGCGAATCCGCCTTTAGGCTCGCCAAACTTCTATCTTTTAAGCTCGCAAAGTCGCTTAAAAAGCGCTGCTGCGCCTTAAGCGCGACCAGGCGGTCGCTTAGCTCGCGCAAGCTCTTTTCGTCCGCCTCTTTTTTGGCGAATTCCGCGTTTTTCACGGGCTCGCTCTCCTCCAAAGACAATTCGCGCACTTCGCAAGAGCCCGCTATCTCGATACTGCGGATATCCAAGTACTCCGGCACGTTCACGCTGAAGTTTGATTTTTGCGCGCCGAAGTTTTGGTACAAGAAGGCGGAGTTCGCGTAGATCTCAAGGCTATTTTCCTGCGCGCTTAAATTTACGGCAAGCGCCGCGGCTGCGCTTAAAAGCACTATTTTTTTCATTTTCGCTCCTTAAAAATTTTACGTAATTGTAACGATAAATTTTGATTTTTATGCTTAAAATTTAGAGCGAATTTTAAAATTCCGGCCCCGCCGCCCGCTTTGAAATTTTAAAATTTCGCCGCCGTAAAATCCCCGCCGCGGGCGCTAAAATTTTACCGCCGCTAGCGCCCATTAAGTCCTCTCGCTCGCATAGCCGAAGCGATAAAATTTTAAAATTTTGAAGCTTCTATTATTAATGACGAGTTGTACCCCTCTGCGAAGTTAAACCGATAAAAATGCAGGCGCTAGCCTGCCGTAACTTTAGCGGGGCGTGGGGCAGAGCCCCACTCGCAGGCTCGGACCTTCAAGGAAACATCAGCAGCGCCTTGCGCTTCGCTTGTTTTGTTCGAGCCGAGAAGTTAAACCGATAAATTTTAAAATTTTGCGTAGCAAAATTTCTGAAACTTTAGGCGAGCGAAGCAATGCGAAGGAAGCGCGAGGCGCTTCCTAGCCTTCGCGAGAAATAGTGAAGCTCCTCATCGCAGCGGTGGCTTAGCCATCGCGCGAAGTTAAACCGATAAATTTTAAAATTTTGCGCAGCAAAATTTCTGTAACTTTAGGTGGGTCGAGGGAGCGAAGCTCCCCGTCGCACGGATGAGCTGTGCTCGTCCGTGAAGTTAGGATTAAAACGGATACGTCAAACAGCAGACGCGACCGACCCTTTCGTTGTAGCTGACGTCGAGCTTTAGATCGTATAGTTTGCTTAAAATTTCGCTCTTTATGATCTGCTCGGCCTTGCCGTATGCGACCTCGCCGCCGCCTTTTACGAGCGCGACGTATCCGCCCAAAAGCAGCGCGAAGTCCGGATTGTGCGTGGCTAAAACGACGGTGTAGCCGTTTTTTAAAAGCTCCTTTGTGGCGCGGAGGAATTTGTATTGGTTGGCAAAATCTAGCGCCGAGGTGGGCTCGTCGAAGATCACGATCTTAGGTTCGCTGCAAAGGGCGCGCGCGATGGACGCCATCTGCCTCTGACCGCCGCTTAGGCGCGTGATGATCTTGTCTTTTAGGTGCCAAATTTCAAGCATTTTCATGTAGCGCTGCGCGAGCTTGTAGTCGTTTTCGCTCGGCTGTGAAAAGATACCTATATGCGCCGTGCGCCCCATCAGGACGTATTCAAAGACGCTATAGTCGTACTCGCAGACCTCGCTTTGCGAGACGTAGCCGATGATCTCGGCGCGCCCTTTGGCGCCAAGGCTCGCCATATCCTTGCCGTCGATTGAAATTTTACCGCGCAGGGGCTCAAGCGTGCCGCTGATTAAATTTAAAAGCGTTGATTTGCCTGCGCCGTTTTGCCCTAAAATCGTCAGCATCGCGCCCGCTTCGAGGTTGAAATTCACGTCGCGCAGCGTCAGAGGGGCGGATTTTACGTAGCCGAAGTCTAAGCTCTCAACCCTAACCATTTAGCTTCCTTTTGTTTTTAAGCAGAATGAATATAAAAAATAGCGTGCCGATAAAGCCCGTAAGCACCCCTAACGGGATCTCGCTTTGATTTATGCTGCGCGCTACGTCATCTACGATGAGCACGAAGATCGCGCTTAAAAATATGCTCGCGGGGATCGCCTTGGTATTGCTCACGCCCACGATCATGCGCGTTAGATGCGGCATCAAAAGCCCCACCCACGCGACTATGCCGCTGATACACACGCTGCTTGCGGTTAGCAGCGTCGCGCAGACGATGATGATGCCCCGCTCCAGCACGACGTTTACGCCCAGCTTCGCCGCAGTCGCATCGCCCATGGATAGGACGTTTATGCGGTAGCTCATCAGTACCAAGATAGCGATACAAACTCCCATCACCGGCGCTATCATCGTTAGCACGGAGGGATCGACCTTCGCGAGGCTTCCTAGCTGCCAATACACGATGTCTGCAAGCTTCGTCTCGGGATCCGCCATAAATTTTAAAAATCCGATCAGTGCGCCCATCAAACCGCTTACGATGATGCCCGCAAGCACGAGCATTATGGTGGCGCTCGAACGCAGCGCGCGCGTGATCAGAAGCGTAATGCAAACCGCCGCAAGCCCGAAAACGAAAGCGAAAAGCTGGATCAAAAGGATGTTTAGATCAAGCAGGATCGCGATCGCTGCGCCCACGCAAGCTCCGGCGCTAACGCCTAAAAGATCGGGCGAGACAAGCTGGTTTTTAAAGACGCCTTGATACGCCGTGCCGCTGATGCCAAGCGCCGCGCCCACGAGCACCGCGGCGATGATGCGCGGCAGGCGCACCTGCATGATGACATTGTGAACGTTTTGCGCTACCTCGCCGCCGCTAAGCGCTTTTAAAACCTCGGCAATGCTTAGGCCGAAGCGCCCTATACAAAGCGATATCGCGATCGTCGCGATCGTCGCCAGTATCAGCAGCACGAGCATAAATTTAAAATTTTTCATACCTTCCCTTGCTTTAAATTTCATCTTTTGCCTTAAATTTAATCTTTAAAATTTCACCTCGTTGAAACCTGTTTAAAATTCCGCTTTAAATTCCGCCCTCCGGCTCGTAGCGAAAGGCTTGCGGTAAAATTCCTTAGTGATAGCTCCAAGATCAATATTTCAGAAAAGATCCGGATGAAAATTTTAGCCGCCTGCAAGATTTGTAGTGGCGCCCTCGCGCCCGTGCGGTCTTGGCCGAAAATGTTTGCAGGCGCAGCATAGACACGCTTTTGTCGCACCGCCTCAAGCTGCGAAACGCAGGACTTGGCAGCAGTGCCTCCGCCTCGCACGACGTCTTCTACCGATGATGACGCAGAGACTGCAGCGGCTTTGATTTATGCATCTAAATCCTTAAACAAATATGGCATTTTAGCACATATCATATTAAATTTTTATGATTTCAACTTTCATACATGCGGGCGAGATCTAATGGCGTGCAGCTCCGTGCAATAAGGCTTTTAAGCGAAATTTCGCTTGTGGATTTCAGATGAGCGCCTACGAAATTTACGCCAAGATGGAATTTTAAAATTTCATCCGTTCGCGAAAGATGCGCTTAAGCCCGATAGCGGAATTTGCCCGGCTAAATTCCGCCGATTTAGCAGCATACATAGCGTGCGGCGAAATTTTACGTAGGATTTGAAGATATGATTTAAAATTCCACAAACGGATGCTGCGCGAAAATTTTCTTTTTATTTGACCCTGGTTTTGCTAGCCACTTAGTTGTAGAATTTTACTACTCGTTTAGCTGTGGGATTTTATTTGCCCGCAAGGGGTTAAATTTTACCGTGAAATTTCGCATCGCTTAAAATGCGATGCGAAATGAATCCGTCCGTTGCTACTGCCAGCCTAGGGATTTGCGTTTTAAGCGCATGTCGCTTACCATTTTTAGCGCAAGCGCGACCGGATCGGTATCTACGTGCATCACAGAGCCAAGCGCCCGCCTGGTGCCCTCTTTGAAAAAGTGTATGACATTTGCGGAGCCGTGGATTTGATACTCGACGCAGTGATACGAGTCGATGCCCATTAGACGGAATCCGAGCGAGGCATCGACGCCCTTTTCGTTCGCCCACTCGGGAGAGGTGAAGGCAAGCGGCAGCTCGTAGAGATTTTTGTCTAGCACCCCTGCAATACCTGCGAAAATTCCGCTGGAGCGGGTATTATCGATACACTCACCCACATGCCATACCGGCGGAAGCTCGTCTTTTTCTAAAAACGCCCGCAGCGACGCGCCTGCTTTTTTATACGCGCTTTTTTGGCAAAAGCCCAGCTTCATTAGCGGAAACGACGCGCAGCCGTTGGTTAGGATTAGGACGTTATTTTCGATTAGGGTTTGTGCGACATCTATGATAGCGCGCTCATAAGGCACTTTAGGATTGGTGCAGCCGACCATATTTACGATGCCTAAAATTTCACCGCTTTTTAGCGCGTGCGCTAACGGCTCCATGCCGCCGTAGTGCTTATGGACGAATTCTACCGAAAAGCCCACTTCTGCCTCGACTTCATACGGCGGGATATATACCGGCAGTCCCTTGCGCTTTTCGTGAGATTGCAATGCGCGGTCTAGAATTTTACGCGCTAAATTCCTAGTCTCGGCGATATTACTATGGTGATGATCGTAGCCTATATGCTCGGCTCCGGGAAGTCTAGCTGATGAGCTTGTGGTAACGACCTTGGTCTGGAAGCAGTTAGCCACGTCCATGATCGCAGGATAGACATCTTGGACATCGGCGACCCAAAGATCAAGCGCGCCTGTGCCTATGACGAGTTCGGCAGTTACGGCGTTTGAGAGCGGTACGACGCCCCAGTTGCGATACATCGCCGATAGCCCAGAACAGCACACGCCGTAAAATGCGATCCCCTGTGCGCCTATTTCACGAGCCTTGTCTTGGTACTCCTTAGAATTTCCGATCTCCACTATTAGGCTTACTAATGTCGGCAGATGTCCGTGCACGGCGATATTGACCCAGCCTTTTTTAAGCGCGCCCATATTGCTTTTGGAAGTTACGCGATCCCCTACGCCAAATAGTGCATCCGTAGCGATATTCGCAGCTACTACGCCAGTGAATGTAAAAGCAAGCCCGCAGCGCAAAAGATGCTGCATCACGCTGCGCCAGTCTCCATCCGTGCCTACACCCGTTCGATGATACGCCTCAAAGACTTCGTTATATGCACTAATCGGCAAGATATCTAGCTTCCGCCATACTTCTTGACGCTCCTTGGGTGCGAGCGCAGTGATGGTTTTATACTCGCCGCTACTTTGCGAAAGATCTGTTAAAAGCGTATCGGCAAGCTCGATCGCTACCTCTTTTAACTCTCTGCCTTCAGTTGGAATTCCAAAGGCTTTGGCGGTATTGATGATTTTGTATTCGCCTATTATGGGCAGATCTAATTTCCCCTGCGCCGCCCATTTTAACGATAATAAAAGCTCTCTGGCGTGCGCGCCGTGTTGAGCTACGCCCGCAGCTACTTGGCGCAGTAGGTTGCGCGACACGATGAGATCGGCGTCTGCACCGCAAGTGCCGCGATCGGCCTTTTTAGTAATTTTGCAAGGTCCCATATTGCAGATCTTACAGCATACTCCGGTAAGTCCATAGCTACACATAGGCATCTGTTTATCGAAGCGATCAAACGCCGTATCTACGCCGATCTGCTCCATCCTAAGCATCATTTCGCGCACGGCGGGATCAGGGGTTTTCTCAAGTACTTCTTGTTTTGTGGGGAAGGTCTTTTTGTATTCAAGCACCGCCTTCATATAATCCGCCGTAAATTCCGCCTCGTGAAAATGCTCGAAAAGATTGCCCTGTGCGTCTTTATGTGTGTGCGAACTAGCCTCTGCGGGCACTAAAACTTTTGGGATGCCGTGCTCGTCAAATCCGATAATCGCGCGATGAGAGTGGGGCTTGTGATCATGGCAATGTTTGTCGTGCTCGTGCGAGCTGATGGCGGAATTCTCGTCGCGCTCATGCGAAGACGCCGCAGAATTTGCGCCGTATTCGTGCAAATAAGCTGCGAGGTTTTCTTCTTGATCATGTGGGTGGGTCGCAAGATCTTCGTCGTGTAGATGCGAGTGGATTGCGGAGCTATCGCTATG
>CAUSCW010000066.1:0-8213 GCA_963530195.1 uncultured Campylobacter sp. | reverse complement strand
TATCTCTTTAATATCAAGCCCGCACAGCGCCAAGGAGGCGGCGTGGTGCACTACTACATCGACCGCGTCTTTTCGCTCAAGGGGCTCGGCACCATCGTAACGGGCAGCCTCATTAATGGCGCGATTTCAAAGGGCGAGAAGCTTTACAACTGCGATCTGGGTAAAGCTTTTAACGTCAAAAGCGTACAGATCCACGACGAGGACACGCCGCTGGCGCAGGCTCCAAACCGCGTCGCGCTAAGTCTTGACGCCAAAACGAGCGAGCTGCAAAAGGGGCAAATCCTAAGCAAAAAGGGCTTTTTTCGCGGCTTTAACGAAGCCGACTGCACCTTTAGCGGCGAAATTTCGCATAATCAAGACGTGCTGTTTTGCGTCGGAAGCAAACAAAGCGCGGCAAAAGCGCTCATTTTAAAAGAACTTCCTAGCAGCGAGAAGCTCGTAAGCTTTAAATTTGACAAAATGATGTTTTTAAAATTCGGAGAGCCCTTCGTCTGCCTGGCAAACTCACGAGTAATCGGCGGTGGGCGCGTGCTAAACGCCGTAGTCGAGCCGCTAAAAAAGCAGAGCAAAGCCGTGCTTCTAACCGCGCTTTTGAAGCGAAATTTCACCGAAGCGTTTAAAATTCTAAGCGGCTTTCACAAGCATGGATTCGGGCTATTTTCGGCGTATCAGCGCTTCGGGATGGAATACGACGAAGCGGTAAAGATCGCGCGCGGCTTAGAGGGGACGTATTTTGACGAAGCAAATTTATGCGTTTACGATCTAAGCGCAATCGAGGACGTAAAAAACCTCATAAAATTTATCGTCTCAAAAAACGACTACGCGATCTTTTCGCCCGCCTCGATCGCCCTAAAGCTCTCGTGGGCTAGCGAAGAGCTCGCCGCGCGCGCTCTTAACGAGCTTGAGCAAAGCGGCATCGTCTCCAAAAAGGGCGGAGTTTACGTAAAATCGGGGGTGGATTTTGACGCACTCAAACAGAGCTTGGAGAGTAAAATTTTTGATCTCATCAAAAAGGGCGGCATAGCGCCTCTCGCGCCGTATAACATTTACGACGAGCTAGAGATCGACCGCGAAAGCGGCGATGACGCGCTAAAGAAGCTAACCTACGCCAAAAAGGTCGTCCGTCTCGCACATAATCTCTTCGTAGAGGCTGAAAATTTAGCCCTAGCGATCAAACGCCTTTACGCGATCATCGAAAAAGAGGGCTTCGTAAACGTCACGAACGCCAAAGAGGAGCTGGGACTTAGCAGAAAATTCGTAATCTGCTACCTCGAATACCTAGATAAGATGGGAAATATCGTGACGATCGATAATAAACGCTATCTAAAAAAGTAAAAATTTAAAATTTTGCACTACAATGCGCGGAATTTTTTGCAAAGGAAAAAAATGAAAAAAGCTATTTTAACTTCAGTTGCGCTCGCAGCGAGCCTAAACGCGGCTTTAAGCGATAGCGAAATTCTATCCATCTACGGCGGCGCGCCTCAAGGCATCGAAATAAAGGTCGCCGAGCGCATCCCGCTTAGCGAACCAAAGGGCGTCGAGGCGGTCGTTTTAAAGATTTCTCAAGGCAATATGTCGCAAGAGGAGATCATTTTCACTCAAGGCGATCTGATCTTTACCGATATCATCGATCCTAAAAAACGCGTAGTCTATAAGGAGCAGATCAAACAAGACCGCATCGCAGGACAGCTAAGTAAGGTATTCAAAGCAGAGAGCAAAGACAATATCATCAAGCTAGGAAACGATCCCAAAAAGCCTACAATTTTGATGCTAACAGACGCTTTGTGTCCATTCTGCCGCAAAGAGATGGCAAGGATCGAAGAAACACTAAAAAATAACAATGTCGATATCGTCATGACCTCCGTTCACGGCGATGACGGCCACGCAAAATCCGCGCTCATCTACAAAGAGATCAAAAATGCTAAAACTGACGAGCAAAAGATAGCGGTTTTTAGAAAATACTACGCCGAAGATAACAAAGCAGGTGCCAAAGACGTAAGCGCTGCCGAGCTAAATGCTGCAAAAGCCCTAGCTGCCAAATATTTCGGTGCGGGAGTAAACTCGGTGCCTTACATCATCGAGCTAGACAAGCTAAAATAATCTCTTTTAAATTTTGCGGAGCGATCCGCAAAATTTCGTTTCTTTTGCCAAATTTCGGCAACTCCCAATCAGTCTAAATTTGCCTCGAAAATTTGAATGCTCCCTTGGAATTCTTAAAATTTCGCTGCTTTTAAAAATCCTCAGTTGCGCCGCGCATAGAATTTTAAAATCCCTTATGGATGAAACGCGATCCGCAAAGTTTTAAACGGGCAAAATTTTAGAATTTTAAAAAATCCTCAAGCGTCCGCGCGAAATTCTGCGGCAGCGATTCTGCCTCGTTGCTTAGCGTCCAAAGCGGCACAAAAGCGATCATAAATAGAATTTAAAAGCAGAGATTATGCAAGCAAAATCTTGCAGCCGAAATTTTAAAATTTCGCGGCAAAGCCCGGGTAAAATTTAGCTGCAAATTTCATAAAATTTTCACTTTGCGGCAAAGAGGAATTTACAGTCGTGCTTCGGCTGCCTATCTTGGGCTGCGTCCGATTAAAATCAAAACTCAACATCGAAAGCAGCTCTTGCCAGGCTATTTTTGCTCTCGCTTAGCTCGTACGACGCGCTAAGTGCGACGCTTTGAAGGATCTTATATTTCAGTCCGATCGCGCCGTTAAACACGCCGCTAGAATAATCAAGCCCCTCGACGTCGTATCTGTCCGAATACTTTCTGCTCGCGTGATACGAATCGCCGCTAAATCGATGCTCGTACTCCGCATTTGCAAATATCTGCAGATCGCCGAAAGCTTTGATCGCGTAAATTCCCGCGGTGCCGTTTGGCGCGGTTTTTGAAGCGGAGCTAAATCTAAGCCTGGAGATCGCATCCTCGTCCACTCTAATCGCTCCAAGCCCCAAATATGGCTTAATGTAGCCGTTTTCAAATAAGAATTTGTACCCGGCTCTGGTACTGAAATCCCAAATTTGCGATTTGTATTTCGCGCCGTGGATAGCGCCGAATCCGTTGTTGGTTTCAAATTTATGATCGTTCGTCGAATAGGTTAAGCCTACCGCCAAATCCACGTTTTCGTTAAAGTCGTATCTGCCCGCCAGGCCGAACTCGTAGGATTTGATGTTTTCTTTGACGCCGTCGAATTTACCCTCGTACCAAGCGTCTGATTTTTGGTACCCAAAGATCACGCCCAGCGTAAGATCATCTACTCTCTTGGAGGCTCCGAGTAAAATTCCGTCGCTCTTGTGATCGTATTTGACGCCGCCCGAGCGGTCTTTGTAATCCCCGCCATAGTTTCCGATCGCGCTTACGTTTACGTTAAACTCCTGCCCGTCGGTGTCGGTTAAATTTTTATAAGCGGAATTTCTTGCAAGCTTTGTAAGATCCAGATCGACCTTCGAGCGCGGCATCTCGATGCCTACCCGGTTGCCGCCTCTTGCGACCTGCGAAAACAGGCTGCCATTTTTAGGCGTGAAATTATTAATCGCCAGCATCAGCGCTTCAAAATAGGTAGGCAGATCGTCGTATCCGCTAGGATAGGCATTCGTATCGGAGGTGATGAATAGATTTGCCGCGTTACGCTCGCGAGATAGCCTTATAATCTCGTCGTATTGATCTGGTCTTGCGTTGTATATGACGTGCAAAATTTTAGAGGAATTTGCAGGGTCTTTTTCAAACTCCGAAGTTCTAGGGCGGTAATGGTTTATATACTCATCTGCGCTCACCTCTTGCAGCATCCAAACGTCCGCATAGGGAGCTATGGCGTCGCGCACGCCCCAGCCATTGTTTGCCAAAACGAGCATTCCCGGGTATTTAGTCTTGATATAATTGTAGATACTCTCCATATAGGCGATAGTTGCGGGATTATTCTCGGTATTGACCTCGTCGATGAAGTATCCTGCGATATTTTCTCTGCCGTAGAAATTTACGAAATTATCGATATCGGCATAGACTAAATTTAGATTTCTAGTAGAATTTTTGGTATAGGTATAGCCTAAATTTGATATGCCCGCCGCGATATTTCGCTTCATCTGAACAGCGTCTTCTTCTCTTCTGACCAGATATTGCGTGGTTTGATCGCCCGGTATCGCCGCCTCGTAAGAGCCGAAAGCCACATAAGGAACCAGCGCGCCGCCTATATTGGTAATGCCGTTCCAAAACTCGGCATTTACGCCGCTATTGCCCGTCCAGCGAAATGCAGGCATCATAACGCGCTGATTATTAAGCCTGCCCGAATATGAACCCTTTTTGGCAAAGCCTCTTGCGTATTCGAGCTTGATACGAAACGAGTTTTCATACTCGTCGCTCGCGGAGCTATCGCTAGCTGCGTCGCGCCTGCTTAATTTCGCGCCCAAGCTATCCGCAGCGCTCATTACATCGGAACGGGAAGTGTTGTTGGAAGGAGATTTTTGCGCGTCTGCATAGCCCCAGGAATTCTGCTCGCTCGCGTAGCCGAACCCTGCTGCACCGATAAGCGCAAGGGATACGATTTTTTTCAAAGACTTTAGCATTCTGCACCGCCTCAAATAAAATTACCCAAATTCTTAAATTTCGACAAATTTGCGGGCGCGCTTTTAAAATTAAAAGCTTTATCGAAATTTAAAAATTTGGCCGCCTTAAGACGGCCAAATTTTAAAGCTTATTTTAATGCCGCTTTTGCCTTCTTTGCGACGGTTGCAAAAGCTTCGGGGTCGTTCATAGCCATATTTGCTAAAATTTTTCTATCAAGCTCGATGCCCGCTTTTCTAAGTCCGTTTATAAATTTAGAATAGCTGATGTCGTTTAGCCTGCAAGCTGCATTGATGCGCACTATCCAAAGTCTGCGGAAATCGCGTTTTTTCGCGCGTCTGTCACGGAAGGCGTAAACGAGGCTTCTCTCCAGCTGCTCTTTAGCCTTTCTGAAATGTTTGCGTCTTGCGCTATAAAATCCGCGCGCAAGCTTTAGCACCTTGTTGTGACGGCGGCGTCTAACGATGCCCGTTTTTACTCTTGCCATATTAATCCTTTCTTAATCGGCGTCCCTCTTGGGATCTTGCCCTAAAATCCATAAATTTAGGGGAGTTTGAATGACTTTCGTCAAAAACTAACTTCGCACTATTTGCAAAGCATTCTTTTAACCGCAGATACGTTCGTAGAATCGACGTATTGGGCCTCGCGCAAATTCCTCTTGCGTTTTTGAGACATCTTCGTCAAAATATGGCTGCGAAACGCCGAGCCTCTTTTGATCTTATTTTTGCCCGCTTTAAAACGCTTGACGGCACCGCGCACGCTTTTCATCTTTGGCATGGTCGTCCTTTTTTTAAAGTGAATGGGAAGTATATAATAAAATTTCTTTGAAAAATTTGAATTTAAGGAATTTTATAGCTTAAATGAACGCAAGATAAATTTAAAGTTAAATTTTACCGCTCGATTAAGATTCAATTTTGCTTGATATGAAAAATTTTATACAAATTTAAAGGGCTAAATTTAGAGATAAACTTAGCCCGCATTAAATTTTAAAATTTACGCTATTTAGCTTAAATTTACGCACTGCGCCGCGGAGAAAAAGAGCACGAAATTTTAAAATTTTGCCGCACGCAGCGCAAATACCGCTAAATTTACGCTACGCCTTTTTCGGCGTGATCAGCATATTTACGTAGCGACCCTCCAGCGCAGGCGCTTTATCGCGATCTGAAACTTCTGCGAAAAATTCATCCCAAATTTTATTGAGCAAATTTACGCCGATTTCCGGGCTTGACATCTCGCGCCCTTTTAAAAATACGCGAAGTTTGACATGTTTGCCGCTACCAAGGAATTCTTTCGCGTGTTTTACTTTGTAATTAATGTCGTTTTGAGCGATTTTGGCGGACAGCTTGATCTCTTTGACCTCGATGATTTTTTGCTTTTTTTTCGCCTCTTTGAGCTTTTTTTCCTGCTGATAGCGAAATTTACTGTAGTTCATGACCTTGCAAACGGGCGGCTTTGCATCGGGCGCTATCAAAACCAGATCCACGCCCTCCCGCTCGGCAATTTGCAGCGCCTGCGCCTTTGAAATTATGCCGTAAACCTCGCCGTTGTCGCCTATGCACCTGACTTCGCTAGCCGGAATGTCCTCGTTTAGAAAAACCTCTTTGCCTCTGCTCAAAAATTCACCTCGTTTAATTTAGCTTTTACGAAATTTAAAAACTCATCCAGCCCTAAATTTCGCTGTTCGCGCGCCCTGCGATCGCGCAGAGCCACGCTGCGAGCCGAAACTTCATTATCGCCTAGGACGATGATGAGCGGCACCTTCTGCTTTTCAGCCGTTCTGATTCGTTTATTTAGCGTCTCATTTCTATCTAAAATTTCGCCGTCAATGTCCGCCGCGCGCAGCAAATTTAAAATTTCTTTCGCGTAGTCTGCGTGCGCCTCGCCGATCGGCACGATCGATACCTGCGTAGGACAGATCCAAAACGGAAGCTCGCCCGCGGTGTGCTCAAGCAAAATCCCCACGAAGCGCTCGAAGCTTCCCAAAATCGCGCGATGCAGCATCACGGGCTGCTTTTTTTCATTATTTTCGTCGATATAGCCAAGCTCGAAGCGCGCAGGCAAGTTAAAATCGACCTGCACCGTGCCGCACTGCCATTTTCGGCCGAGCGCGTCGGTGATTTTGATGTCGATCTTAGGTCCGTAAAAAGCGCCGCCGCCCTCGTCTAAGCCGTATTTTAAGCCCTTTTCGTCAAGCGCGTCTTTTAAAGCCTTCGTCGCGATCTCCCAAACCTCGTCGCCGCCGACCGCCTTTTGCGGTTTGGTCGAAATTTCAAGCTCGTATTCAAAGCCGAAAGCCTTCATTAAAAGCTCAACGAAATCTAAAATTTCATAGACGTTTTCTTTGATCTGACTCGGCATCACAAACAGATGCGCGTCATCCTGCGTGAACTCGCGCACGCGGAAAAGCCCGTGCAAAACGCCGCTTTTTTCGTGGCGGTGCACGACGCCGTACTCGCAAAATTTAAGCGGCAGATCGCGATATGAGCGGATCTCGCTTTGATAAACCTTGATGTGACCTACGCAGTTCATCGGCTTGATGCCGTATTCTTGCTCCTCGATCGTCGTAAAATACATATTTTCTTTGTAGTTGCTGTAATGCCCGCTGATCTTCCACGCATCGGATTTTAAAATTTCAGGGCCGCGCACCGGCTCGTAGCCGCGCTTGCGAAGCTGCCTATAAAGGCGTTCCTCGAGCTTTATACGCATCCTCGTGCCGGCAGGAAGCCAGATCGGAAGTCCTGCGCCGATCTGCTCGTCAAAGGTAAAAAATTTCATCTCGGCTCCGAGCTTTCGGTGATCGCGCTTCTTAGCTTCCTCTAGCATCGTAAGGTGCTTTTTAAGGCTATCTTTGTCGGCAAATACGACGCCGTAAATGCGAGTTAGCATCTCGCGCTTTTCGTCGCCGCCGAGATACGCTCCCGCGATGCGCGTAAGGGCGAAATTTTTCAAAAATTTCGTATTTTGCACGTGCGGACCGCGGCAGATGTCCTCAAACTCGCCCTGCACGTATAAGCTAACCGGACCGTCCGGGATGCGCTTTAAAACCTCCTGCTTAAGATCGTCGTTTGCATATTTTTTCGCAACCGCCTCTTTGGTGGAGGCCATCTTTTTAATCTCTAAATTTGCCTCGGCGAGCGCTCGCATCTTCTTTTCGATCGCTTTTAAATCCTCTTCGCCGAGCTTCTCGCCGCTATCTTTACTGACGCGGATGTCGTAGTAAAACCCATCCTCGATCGCAGGTCCTACGAAAAATTTTGCGCTCGGGTATAGTTCGCGCACCGCCTGCGCCAAAAGGTGCGCACAGGAGTGACGCATAATTTTAAGCGCGTCCTCGGAGTTATCGAAATATATCGGCTGTGCCTCGCTTGCGTGCTCGCCGATGCTTTGAGTATCGTAAATTTCACCGTTAAATTTATACGCGATAATATCGCTCATTGGCTTGTTTCCTCTTTTTACCGAATTGTCTTTCTTACGCTGAAAGAACGAGTGTTAATTTTAGCTAATCAATCCTTAACGATAAATTTAAAAAATATTAAAATTAAAATTTTTGATTCTTTTTTCGCAATAAAAAATACACGGCGTTCGCGCAAAGAGCACAAATCGCCATCACACTTGCGAGCAAAAACGGCTTATTCGCTCCCACTGCACCCACGATAAACGAAAT
>CAUSCW010000065.1:0-8515 GCA_963530195.1 uncultured Campylobacter sp. | reverse complement strand
AAAATCGCAGCGTGGTAGGTAAAAAATCTAATGTGACATGTGAAAAATCCAGCTTGGAAAGTAAAAATCCCGGCGCAGCGAGCGAAAATTTATGCGCGCTGCAAGATTGCGGCGAAGCGAGCCAAAATTGCGGCTCTGCGGGTAATTGCGCCACGGCGACGCAAAATTTAAGCGGCGAGGAGCTGGTTGGGTTTTGCGTCTATAGAACCGAGCAAACTTATAAGCGCGCGATTTCGCACCACAAACAGCCGCCGCCTCGCCTCAATGCGGATAAAATTTTAAAATCCAAAGCCCGTAGCGGCGCGGAATTTGACGGCGCAGAGGATGAAATCTCAAGCGGTAAAGCGGAATTTTCAGAGACAAAATTTTTTAGCGTTGCAAGCGGCGAAATCGCAGACCGAAAAACGCAGTCTCTTGGCGGCGATGAAATTTTAAATGCGAGCGCAGATAGCAAAATTCCGATCGACGCGGACTGTTTGATTTGCGGTGCGAGCGGCGAAATTTCATCAAGCGTCAGAAGGGGTGAAATTTCATCAAGCGCCGCGGAGAGCAAAATTTCATCGATCGCCTCAGAAAGCGAAATTTCGCGCTACGATGAGAGCGAAATTTCAAGCGGCGGGGAGAGCGGGATTTTTTACGTGGCCTACCTCGGCATCGATGCGAAATTTCGCGGGCTAGGGGTCGGCTCAAGGCTGCTCGCGTTCATCGTCACGCAAAATCCGCGCGCGCAAATCGTCCTTGACGTCGAGCCGCCGCACGAGGACGCGCCCAACCTCGCGCAGCGCCTACGCCGTATAGAATTCTACGGCAGGCACGGCTTTCGGCGCTGCGGCAAGTTTTTCAACTACGCGGGGCTAAGCTTCGAGATCCTTGCTAAGCCGCCGCTAAGCGCGCCGCAGCAGGGATTTGACGTAGCTAGCTTCGTGAAATTTATCGGCGCGGGCAATAAATTTAGATTTAAAATCACCGACGCGCCGCTATATAAAAACTAATGCAAAAGCCCGAATTTAGCCTCATTTGCGACGATACATTTTATAGAATTTTCTCCGCCTCTATCCTTGCGTTTTTTTGCATTTTTATCTCTTTAGACATCGGCGGATCGGGGGAGCTGTTTTACACGGACAGCCCGCTACGCTCGCAGCAAGCCAAACCTAGTCTGACGATCGTTTTTATGTTTTTAGCGTTACTTTATCTGCGAAGCGGTAGCAAAGAGGCGGCGCGCGTGGAATTTGACGAGCTTAAAATATCCTTTCGCAGAGGGCTAGACAAATACGATCTTATGCTTGGATGCGTCGATCTGATAGAGCCGTCGCTCGGCTTCGTGCGGACGTTTCGCGTGCCGTTTCTAAGCTACGAACGGTTTTTGAAACTGCAAGAAATTTTAAAATTCTTGCTTCTTTTCGCATACGTCGCGGGCGTGTTTTTGACGATCAAATTCGGCTTCGTCGAGGCTGCGATCTATGCAGCGGCGGGCATTTTTGCGATTTTGATCGCCTCAAAGCTCGTCGTCGCGCGAAGGCTAGACGGACGAGCGGGGCTACGACTGCGCGATTGCTTGCTACTGCGCGGGAGGGACGATACGGGCGCGGCGGTATTTTTTTGCATCCGTCCTAGCCGCGCCGAGCGCGAAACTTTACGCATATATTTTTTGAAAAATTTCAGCTACGACATTAAGGCGTGAAATTTTTCAGTTTTCAGCGTAAAATTTAGACCCGCGGGGTAGAATTACAAAAATTTTTACACGGAGCAAACAATGAAAAATTTCTTTCTAGCCGCAATAGTTTGCGCGCTATTTAGCGGTTGCGCATATGAAGCGCAGTTTAATCAAAACGCCGACGTAGCGCCGTTTGATGATACTATAAACGCGACTAACGCCATGCAAAGCGCGCTCATTTATATCCCTAGCGAGCTAATGGGGACGAAAAGCTACGCCGCAAGCTCGAAGCTAGGCAGAGACGATGAGCTTAAAATCGATGTCGGCGAGTTCGTCGCAGGCGAGGCAAAGCGCTTCTTCGGCACCTACCTAAGGCGCGTGAGCGTCACCGACGACGAAAAAGCGCTGCAAGGCAAAGGGCTCGTCATCGCACCCGAGCTTAGCTCATTCGGCTTTGGCTTTTACAGCTCCGACGGCATCGATGTTTCGGCAAAGCCCTACGTGCGCTACAATCTACGTCTAAAAATGTTTAAAAACGGAAAGCCGATCTACAACCAAAATATCGCCGTAAACGAGCGCAACTTCGGCGAGGAGGAATTCTTCGGCGGCGGTCAGGGCTCATACGCGCAGATCGGCGGGATCTTTCAAAAATCGATGGCGAATGATTACGCCGTGCACGCTAGAGAAATTTTGGACGTAATCAACGATAACTAATCGCGCTTGCGCCTTTGTGCGTGGTAAGCGGCATCTGGTTGCTTATTTTTGCCCGCCGTCTTGTAGTAAAATTTGTCGCGGCGATCTTACGGCACGCGCTTGCGGATCGTCGCGCCTAAGCTCTGCGATATAATTAGCATGGCTTTAAAGCTCCCATAGATGCGTTTTCTTGCGGGATTTACTCATTTGGGGCATTAGATTTTGATATCGAGTTTGCCAGCACTATAGGCATCAAATTTAATTCCGCAAGTTGCGTAAATTCCGCGAAAATCACGTTATGAAATTAACTTGGCAGCTCATATTTAAGTTCGGCAAGCCGATAAATTCCGCACTTTGGCATATCGCCTAATTCCGTTTTTTAGGGCTAAGCTCCGCAAATAAACTTTTCATGTTCGTTGCTGCACTTGTATAAAATTCTATATTAGCAGCACTAAAAATTCGCCCTAAATTTAAAGCACCGATTAATATTAATTTTTATATCATTACTAAATTTTTTAAGGAGAGAATTATGAAAAAGTTTTTATTGCTTCCGTTTGCTTTCGCGGCGCTTTTTGCGGCACCAAGCTGCGATAATGTCCAACTCAAAGCCGCTGTGGAAGGTATCAATAAGAGTGCACCGATGCGAGTCGATGAGATTACCACTTTAACGGGCGCCGAGTGCAAGGATGGCAGCTTCATCTACAACTACGAGCTAAATGACGGCATGGGGATGAAATTTGACAGTGTCGGAAATGATCAAAAAACCGTGATACAAAATGTCATAGATAGCCAAAATAAGCAAATTTTTTGCAATCAGATGAAGGTAATGCATCCGCTAATAAACAGCGCGATATGGAGCTATAAGATAAAAAGTGGCGAAGAATTTATAAGGGTAGAATTTAAGCCTAGCGACTGCAAGTAGGGCTTGCGCGAGATTTAAAATTTAGCGCGGCGTGAGCCTTTGCCTGCTCGCCCGCGCAGCATCCGTTTAAAATTTATCCGCTTCGCTTTTGATTTCGCCTGTGCAAAAGCAACATGCTAAAATTTCTGCTTAGCTTTTACAGCGCCACTGCGTATAGTATGACGCAGATCAGCGTGTATTTCGTCGCCACAAAGCGCTAAAACGCGCCGAGTCCTTTTTAAGCCGCGATCTAATGCGTCAGGTTCTGCCAGTGGCGTTTTTCATTAAAATTTGACTATTTCATGCGGAATTATATCTATGTAGCAGCGCAAACACCGCGTAAGGCTTTCGCGCGAAATTCTATAAGTTACGGAATTTTATTTGAAACAGCATCATAGATTTTGGGTCAAAATTTTAGGATTTATTGCGATGCTGCACCTGCTGCGATGAAATCTTGCTAAATTTTATCCGCGATCTGCTCGCATAAATTTTGCGTAAAGCATGAGCTTGCTTGCGAGCTTACAGGGGTGCCAGCCGCCAATGTACTGTCACATAAAACGCGACTAATCAAATACCTCGCTTGGGTTTTAAAATTCATCGTTCGCAGCTATTTTTATCAAGCTTTAGCTGTATCGGCGGCAAGCCCTCTATTTCGTAATTTAACACCATCGTTTTACCAAGCTCCCGCAGGCGCTGCGAAAATTCCGCGCTGCAAAAGCCGGCCTTCGCCTTAGCAAACAGCATCTCTTTTAAAATTTCCGCATCGCCCGCATCCAGCGCGCTAAGATCTAAATTTGACGAGCTATTTAACGCGTAATCGTATATGAAGCTACCCTCTTCGCATGCGGCGCCTTTTAGGGTCGTAGCATCGTCGATCCTGCGCGGCGCACCCTCGTTTATCCGCGCTAGCGCATCTCGCACCTGCTTGCTTTCGCAGAAGTTTCGCTCTAGCTCACTGCGTTTTTTCTCCGCATAAAATTCCATCGCCACGTTTGCCAAAATTCCGACTCCAAGTAGCACTAGTAAAATTTTAATCGGCTTATTTAACCGCGCGCTTAGGCTTTGCGCATCCATCATCGCGCCCTTTCGCAACAAAGCAGCGTGTGTCCGACGCCGAGTTCGTCGTGAATACGTGAAATTTTAAGCCCCGCGCGCTGCGCAAATTTAATCATATCGTCCGAGTGATAAATTTTGCTATTGCCGTTTGCCATGGCGGCGAAATACACGCTGATCTGCGTCATGCTATACGCGGCGGTTTCGTAGCGCTGCCTGTCCCAAAACGGCTCCAAAATATAAAGCCGCGCCTCCGTGCTCATCGACTCCGCCGCGCGCGAAAGAATGCTTACGATCTGCTCCCCTGCGAAGCAGTCCAGAAACTGACTGAGCCAGATCGCATCAAAGCCACGCGGAAAGCGCGTGGCGGGATCAAGCAGATCGGCCGCAAGCCCCTCTATGCGCTCAGCGCCCTGCGCGCCTGCGACGGCGTCTTTCATCAGCGCGATCTGCCCCGCAAGATCCATTATCGTGACGCGCACATTTTCATCGTAGCCTACGCACCGCTTAGCAAAGCGCCCCGTGTTGCCGCCTACGTCTAAAATTTTATCCGTCTTGCGCGAGAAAATGATCTTTAGCGCGGGCTCAAACGCCAAATCCGAATAAAAATGATCAAACGCGAGCCAGCTTTTGCGCACGTGCGGCGGCAGATACGAAAGCGCCTCGTAGATCGTGGCCCACTGCCCAAAAACCTTTAGCCCCTCGGGTTTGCCCGATTTTAGCGTCTCTTCGAGCCTAAAGAGCCCCTCGTAGCACACGTCGTGGATGAAGTCCATATCAACGTCCACCATCTCGTCGGTAAGCAGAAAATATCCCGCCTTACTGAGCCTAAATTTCTCACCGCACAGCAGCACCGTGCCGATGCTAAGCGAACTTTCCAAAAGCAGCTTTACGGCGTACTCGCTAAGCGAAGTCTTCTGCGCGATCTCTTCTATACTTAGTCCGTCCCGTGCCTCATTAAGCGCGCTTAAAATTCCAAATTTTTTCATCAGTCGCGAGACTTGAAAGACCACCGGCGCAAAGGCGATTTCATTCGCCGTCCGCTGTGCCTCACCCGCGCTTTGACGCTCGGCGCCGTAACGATCTAAAAGCTGTTTGGGAAGTTTCATTTTTGATCCTGTTTATGTAAATTTCGCAAAATTTTAGCAAAAAATTCTAACTTTTCTTGCGCCCGCTAAGAATTTACGCGCATCTTAGAATTTTGCGATGAAATTTTAAAATTCCGTTTTAAAATTTAAGTCGTTTTGCAGCTGTATGTTTATTGAGATAGATTTTATTTTGAGATTCTGAAAAATTTTAAATCTCGCCGCACAAGATTTACGGGCGAGAAAAAGGCTAAAGTGCGGTAAATTCCTAAAAAACGCGTGTGCCACGTTTTTGCACTAGACTTTGGAATTTATTGCGCCTCAAGCTTAGCGCTTCAAAAGCGCTTGCCAGCTTATTCAATCCACTTTACTACGTCATCCATGCTGCGGCGGATCTTTTGCGGTTGCGGTTTTACGCGGTAGCCGAAAGGCACTAGCAGCGCCACGCGGCGATCGTTCCAATCAATGCCTAAAATTTCATTTAGCGCCGCGCGATCAAAGCCCTCCATCGGGCAGCTGTCGATGCCGCGACTGGCAGCCTCGTTCATCATCGCAAGTGCTGCGAACATGCACTGCGCGTGCGACCAATTAAATAGCTCCTCATCGTCGTTGTGAAAATAACCGCTTAAAAAATCTTGATAAAATTTATGCCTGTCGCCGATATATTTGGGCGCTTCATCTTTTTTACGCGTAATCATTCGCTCGATATAATCACTTCCTAGCTTTATATCCTTGATCTTTGCTAAAATCACGACCAGATGTGAGCAAGAGGTGATCTGCGGCTGATTCCACGATTTTTCGCGGATCTGCTCGCGCAGCGCCTTGTTTTGCACAACCAAAAAGTCCCATTGCTCTAGCCCCGTAGAACTAGGTGCTAAGATGCCTGCCTGCAAAATGGCGTCGAAATCGGCCTTACCGATTTTTTTGTTCTCGTCAAAAATTTTGCACGCGTGGCGAAATTTCATAATCTCTAAATGTGTCATAGTCTCTCCTTAATTAGAATTTTTGTAAATCAAATACCCGCCATCTTTGCGCCTGATGCTGAGGTTGCCCTCGCGCGAGCGCACGCCGATGCGGTAGTAGCCGTCCTCTTTGGTGACGTTGATGTCGCTAAAACCGCCGATATTTACAGCAAAGCTCGCGCCGCTAAGTGGGATCTCTTGGCGCCAAAACTCCGCTTCAAGCGTGCCGGAAGCATTTGCATCGGAGCTTTTGAAATCATCTGCGGTGATTAGTTGCACGCTGTCTTTGCGGATGACAAATTTCAATCCGTCATCAAATTTAAGCGTCTCTAACGGCAGCTCCAGGCGCGGCGCGAAGCTAGGTGTGATGCCACTTTGCGAGACCTGCTTTTGTAAATTTGGATCAGTCGAAGTAACCGAGACATCTAGCGCCCTATGTAGCGCAGGTTTGGCGCTCGCGCTTAGCACGAAATCATCGTGCCAATCAATCGAGCGATTGATATCAACGATCTTTTCATGCAGAGCCCCGTCGTCGTCCTTATATCGCACGATCAGGCTTTCGATCGTAAGAGCGTCGGAGGGAAGCGCAAAGGTTTGCTGCGTGAAATTTTTAGGCGCGGGCGTATTTTGTGGCGTGGCGGCAGAGCTTTGCGCCGGATTGGAATTTTGCGGAACAGATTGCGCGTTTTGTTGCATAGTGGAGTTTTGCACCGTAGAATTTTGCGCTGTAGAATTCTGTGCCGCCTTAAAATTTTGCACCATTGTAGAATTTAACTCGCTTACTTCCGGCGCAATCGGTAACTCATCAGGAGGCGGAAGCGTCGTAGCTGAATGCTGCGCAGAAGAGTTCAGCTCCGTTTTTATAACCTGCGAAGGAGCACCGATGCCCGCTTTGGGCGCAGGAGCTTTTTTTTCGGTCTGCGAGAGCCGTGCGCTCACGGATTTTTTGGCGACGCCTGCTTTGACGCTAGAATTTGCTTCTGCGGCGCTTTTTTGCATCGCTGCGGTAGGGCTTTTAGATGTTTCAGGTTTCATTACAGCTTGCTTTTTAGCGCTTGGGCTTTGTGCACCTTTTTTTGGCTCTTTAATCGCCAAATCGGTAGAATTTTGCTCTTTTACCGCGACGATACTAGGTTTCGTAGCGTTTGAATTTACGCTATTTAAATTCTCTGCGTTTAAAAAAGCGCAAAGACCTAAAATTAGCAAAAAAATTTTTTTCATTTTTTAAGGTCCGGATCGAGCGAGCGACGCTCTAAATAAAGCTTTTGCAGCTCAGCGTTTTCCTCTTTTAGCCGCTCGACGTCGGTGAATAAAAACGCCTTTTCTTTTTGCAGCTGGCGCAGCACTTCAAACGATCGCTTGCCAAATAGCACATCACCCACAAAGATACCCGCAAAAACGACGCAGACGATCAGCGCAAGAGCTGCAAAAATCTGCTTAAGCGGCGAAAACGGATTGATAAAATTCAGCCGTTCTTTTAAATTTTTACGCTTCTTTAAAGCTTTTTTAGCGACAGGATCTGCGTTCTGCGGTGTAAAAGAAAATCCTTGCGTTGCAGAATTTATGTCTTGTGCCGCAAAGCTCGTGCCTTGAGAGCCGCGCTCTACGCTCTGAGCCGCAAAATCCGCGTAGTTTGTGAAGCAGTTTTCTTTAGCGTATAATTTTGCATTCTTTAAATCGCCGCCCCCAATAAATTCCGCGCTGTAAAAGCCCGCGTCTGCTTGCGCGCTGCCTTCGTAGTTTCCGCTTGCAGCGGAGCTTTTGCCACTTAAATTAGAGCTGCTACTTGTGGCTTCAGAGGCAGAGCCTGTTTCGTCTACGCTGTGTGAGGTTCCGTTGCGATTTTTTCGGAAGCCAGCCCCTACCTCGCTAAAGCCTCCGCCAAAATTTTCATCGCTATAAAATTCATCATCGTCAAAAAAATCGTCCTCGTCAAAGTCTGCGTCTGAATATTTGCCTTGCGTGTCCGTATAATCCGCTCCGTCCGTATAGGGGCGCTGCGCGCCGCCTTTTAAGCCCCGCTTGGACTTTTTTTTAAAAAACATTTAAATTCGGCTTCCCAAAAACTCGTCCGTCTCGCGCTCGATCTCAAGCAGGCGGTTGTATTTGGCATTGCGTTCGCTTCTTGAGGTCGCGCCCGTTTTGATTTGGCCCGTATTCATCGCGA
>CAUSCW010000064.1:0-8585 GCA_963530195.1 uncultured Campylobacter sp. | reverse complement strand
TTAACGCAGCCCGCGAGCTAAAATTTTAAGGCTAAAGCTTATATAATTTGATAAAAAGAAAGGAAGATTATGACGACAGAACCAATGACGCTTTACGGATATGAAAAGATCACCTCCGAGCTCAAGGAGCTTCAGAGCGTGAAGCTGCCCCACATAGTCCAACAGATCGACATCGCGCGCGGACACGGCGATCTAAAAGAAAATGCCGAGTACCATGCGGCGCGCGAAGAGCAAGCGTTTTTGCTATCGCGCATCGCCGAGCTTAGCGACATCATCTCTCGCTCAAAGATCATCGATCCCTCTACCTACGAACACGACCGCGTAAAATTCGGCTCCACCGTTACCTTTATGGACGTGGAGACCGAGCGGGAGGAGGTTTACACGATCGTAGGGCTTAGCGAAGCGGACATCTCGCGCAAGCTCATCAATATTAACACGCCGCTTGCGCGCCAGCTTTTGGGCAAAGCAGAGGGCGATGAGGTGGTGCTTCAGCTGCCATCAGGCACTCGCGATGTGGAAATTTTAAGCGTCGAATACAAGCCGATAAAATTTGAGAATTAGCGTGAAAAAAGTAGGCATCATCGGCGTTAGCGGCTATACAGGGCTTGAGCTGATTAAGGCTCTAATTTCCCACCCGGGCTTTGAAATTTCGTATTTGGGCGCCTCTACGCAGGGCGAGATAAGCGAAATTTTCCCTCAGCTGCGCGGCGTGTTTGAGATGCGCGTAGAAGCTGCGGACGCTCGCGTTGCGGCACAAAGATGCGATCTTGTTTTCTTGGCGTTGCCGCATGGAAAAGCGATGGAATTTGCCTGCGAAATTTTAAAATTTAAAAGCGTCAAGGTAGTTGATCTATCAGCTGATTACCGCCTAAGTCGCGAGCTTTACGAGAAAAATTATACCGCACATTTAGACCCTCGTAATTTAGCCCACGCCGTTTACGGACTGCCCGAGCTAAATCGCGAGAAGATCCGCGCGGCGCGGCTTACGGCAAATCCGGGCTGCTATCCTACCTGTTCTATTTTGGCGCTCGCGCCGTTCGTACGGCTACTCGATCCTAATATCGGCGTATTCATCGACGCAAAAAGCGGAGTAAGCGGCGCAGGCAAGGCCCTTAAAGCAAGCAGCCATTTCGTAAGCGTGAACGAAAACGCAAATGCCTACTCGCCGATCTCGCATCGCCACGCAGACGAGATCAAAGAGCAGCTGCAAATTTTAAGAGGCGGCGAATTTAGCACGCTTTTCGTGCCGAATTTGCTGCCGATTACGCGCGGGATGTTAGTTAGCGCGTTTGGCGTACTGCAAAAGAGCGTGGATGCAGAGGCGGTGCTGCGGGAATTTTACGAAAACGAGCCTTTCGTGCGCGTAAGAAATGAGCCCGTGAGCATAAAAAACGTCGCAGGGACGCACTTTTGCGATATTTTTGTAAAAACTGCGGGCGATAAAATTTGGATCAACTCGACGATCGATAATCTTTTGCGCGGAGCATCATCGCAGGCGGTCGCAAACGCAAATTTAATGTGCGGATTCGCCGAAGCTACGGCGCTGCCGCGCATAGCGCACGAAATTTAAGCGATGAACTTTTTGCAAAAGCCGTCATGCGCGGGAGCCTAGATGCAAAACGATCAAATTCAGGCGATAAAACCGGGCGCGATCTTTATCGGCGATGCGCATACGGGCGCAAGCAGGCCGCAATTTTTAAAATTCTTGCGCGTGCTGTGTTCCGCGCAAAGCCTGCCGCCTCAAATTTTTATGATGGGCGACATGTTTGATTTTTTAGCAAACACGACTTACGTGCAGCGCTTCTACAAAGAGGAGATTGCACTAATAAACGAGCTGTCGCAAAAATGCGAAATTTTTTACTTCGAGGGCAACCACGATTTTAATCTGCGCGAAATTTTCCCTCGCGCAAAAGTTTATCCAAACGCCGCGCAGCCTGCTAAATTTATCTGCGAGAGCGGCGAGACGGTGCAGGTTGCGCACGGTGATCTGTTTTTGCCGCGTCTGACGCAATTTGCGCTGCTTTCGCTACGAAATAGAGCTTTTTTAAAATTTATGGATCTGCTCGATCGCGCTTTAAAATTTAAAATTTCAAAGATGATCTTAAAATCGCAGGAGGGGAAAAATCTATACAAAAAAATGCCAAATTTTAAGGATATAATCGCGCCGAAGATCGATTTTTACGCGGCAAATTTAATCGTCGAGGGGCACTACCATCAAGATGAAATTTTATATTTCGGCGAGAAAAAATATATAAATTTGTGCTCGTTCGGGGCCGAGAGCAAAATTTACGAGGTCGCAAAAAGCGAAAAATTTATGCTAATTCCAAAAAACTTAAACTTAAATTAGCTATAATTCCTAAATTTTTGCGAGGATATTTATGATAAAGCTTTGTGTTTTCGACTTTGATTCTACGCTGATGGACGGCGAGACGATAGGTTTTTTCGCCGCTAAAATGGGCACGCAGCGACAAGTTAGCGAAATCACGAAGCGCGCGATGGCGGGAGAGCTTGATTTTTTCGAGAGCCTTAGCGAGCGCGTGGCGCTGATAAAAGGGATGAAGCTTAGCGATGCTAAAGCTATCGCGGAAAGCCTGCCTTTCGTTTGCGGCGCTAGCGAGATTATCGCGTATTTAAAGGACAAAGGCATAAAGGTGATCGTCTTTAGCGGCGGATTTCATCTCGCTACCGACGCCGCGCAGAAAAAACTAGGCTTTGACGCGAGCTTTGCGAACTATCTGCATGAAAAGGACGGAATTTTAACCGGGCTTTTCGGCGGCGAGATGATGTTTGGCCACTCAAAAGGCGCGTTGCTTGCGCAGCTTAAATCGCTGATAGATCTAAAGACGAGCGAAGTAATGTGCGTGGGAGACGGCGCGAACGACGTTTCGATGTTTCGCGAGGCGGGACTTAAAATCGCCTTTTGCGCGAATGAAATTTTAAAAAGCGAGGCGAGCGTCTGCATTGAAAAAAAGGATTTGAAGGAGATTATGAAATATGTATGATAAAGCCCTAAATTTCAGCCTTTGGTGCGACTTTTTGGAGCGCGATTTTATCGATAAAGATTTCGACGAGCTGATCAAAAAAGGGATAATTAACGGCGCTACTTCCAATCCCGCGATCTTTAAAAACGCGATCCTAAGCTCCCCCGCATACGATGCAGCTAAAGAGGAATTTAGAAAAAAAGAGCCTAAAAAGCTGTATGAAATTTTAGCCACTGCAGACATCAGAAGCGCGGCGGAGAGCCTGCTTAAAAATTTTATCAACGGCGATGACGGCTTTGTAAGTATCGAGGTCGATCCATATTTCGCAGACGACGCCGAGGCGATGTATCGCGAGGGCAAACACCTATACGGCACGATCGGCATGCCAAACGTTATGATCAAAATCCCTGCGACCAAGGCGGGCTACGAAGCGATGCGCGATCTGCTAAAAAAGGGGATCAGCGTAAATGCAACCTTGGTTTTTTCGCCAGAACAGACCGCAAAATGCATCGAGGCGATAAAAGAGGGGATCGCAGGCTTTCGACGCTACTTCCCGAAGGCAAATTTACCAAAAACCGTAATTAGCATATTCGTTAGCCGCTTCGATAGGTTACTGGATGAAAAAATGGCTGCAGCAGGCCTCCCTACCGGTAAAATCGGCATAATGAACGCCGCGAAGTGCTATAATATCATAGCCGCAGAGGGTTTAAGCTACGCTAAGCCGCTGTTTGCGAGCACGGGCGTAAAAGGAGATGATCTGCCGAAGGATTACTACGTAAGCGAGCTAATGTATCCGAGCTGCGTAAATACCGCGCCGCTTGAGACCATAGAGGCTTTTGTAAACATCGATCAAAAACCTAAAATGCCGCCTAGCGACGCGCAGATAGAGGAATTTTTCGCGCGAGTAACGGATGCGAAGATCGATATGAAAAAGGTGTATAAAAAGCTACTCGATGACGGGCTAGTAGCCTTTGAAGAGGCATTTAAAGAGATAATAAAAACACTTAAAAAGGAGAAATGATGGCGGGTTCTATAGATTATTCGCAGTATCAAGTTGACGCTTCTACGCTGGATTTTAAACAGCGAGATAGGCTAAATAAATATTTGGAATTTCTAATCCAAAACGGCGGTAGCGACCTTCACATAAAATCGGGCGCGGTTATCAGAGGGCGCATCCACGGCGAGCTGGTAAAATTTAGCAAAACGCCATTTTTGAAAGAAGATGCGATGACGCTGGCTAAGGAGCTTCTCATCACGCGCTTTCCAGAGCTCATCGAGAAAAAGAGCGTGGATTTTACCTACAAGCTAAACGAAGATTATCGCTTTCGCGTTAATATTTTCTTTCAGATCGACGGTATCAGCGCGGTTTTCCGAACGATCCCGGTTAAAATTCCAGAGATCGACGATCTAGGTCTGCCGCCTTCGATCAAAGATATTTGCGACACGGCTATGCGCGGCGTCGTGCTACTTACGGGACCTACGGGAAGTGGAAAGACGACAACGATCGCAAGCATGATCAATCGCATAAATAGACAAAGAACCAGCCATGTCGTTACGATCGAAGACCCCGTGGAATTCGTATTTAAAGACGATAAATGCATCATCAATCAGCGCGCTATCGGTGAGGACTGCAACAACTTCGCCGATTCGCTTCGCGCCGCGCTACGAGAGGATCCGGACGTTATATTTGTGGGCGAGATGCGTGATTTGGAAACGATCGAGACTGCGCTTCATGCCGCAGAAACGGGCCACTTAGTGTTTTCGACGGTGCACACTATTGACGCAAAAGAGACGGTAAACCGAATCATTGCGATGTTTGAGCAGGCGGAACAGGAGCGTATCCGAATGACGCTAGCATCCGTCTTAGAGGCGGTCATCTCTCAGCGCCTTGCCCGTACTATCGAGGGCAAGCGCGTAGCCGTCGTTGAAATTTTACGCAAAAACACCCGTATTAAGGATATGATACTTGATGCGCGTGACGATGAAATTCCTGACGCGATCGCCGACGGTCGCAACACCTACGGCATGCAGACCTTCGATCAGCACCTGCTTGATCTTTACAGAGATGGCGTCATTACCCGCGAAGAGGCGCTGGATAAGGCCTCTAAGCGAAACGACCTAGATCTACAGATCAAAAACGTCGATCTTGCCAAAAAAAGGGATTTGGCAGCAGAATCGGGAGAGAGCGCCGAGGAGATGCTCGCCGGCGAAGTCGTACAACTAAAAGAGATCCGCTAAGTCGTAAATTTTAAAATTCTAAATTTTGCAATTTAAAATTTTAAAGAATTCTGCCTGCTGCCGCGCAGGCGGAATTTAATTCGTCTGTCCTATTGCGTACAAATATGCCGTGCTTTGCGGGATTTAGCGTAAATTTTAATCGGCTAAATTCCGTGCGATTTTACTTCTAAATTTCATCGTGGCGCTTAAATAGATTTAAAGCAACATTTAGCTATTATCACACTTCATTTTTTCACAAAGGAAACCTAATGTTAGAAGGTATCGTTAGAGATAGTATCGGTAAAAGGGCCTCAAAATCCCTAAAACGAGATGGTTATCTAATCGCTAATATTTATGCGAAAGGATTTGAAAATATTAACGCAGCGTTTAAAGTAAACGACTTTATCAAAGCTATGCGCGCAAAAGAAGATCTTCCTTTCGAGGTTAGCGTGGGCGGTAAGACATATCGCGTTATAGTGCAAGAATACCAAAAGCACCCCGTCACAAATACTCTAACTCACGTAGATTTGCGAGTAGTTCAGGATGACGTCGTAAGCAAATATTTGGTGCCGGTTAAAGTAACTGGCGTCGCTAAAGGACTAAAAAACAAAGGTATTTTGGTGCAATCCAAGCGCCGTATAGCCGTAAAATGCGCAGGCAAAGATCTACCAAACGATTTTACGCTCGATGTGAGCGATCTTGACGTAGGCGATTCGCTTTTGATCCGAGACATTCCGGTAAAAGAGGGCGTCAGCATCATCCTAGACGGCTCGGTAGCGGTAGTCGGAGTCACTTCGGCTAAATAGGGGCGCCTATGATACTGATCGCAGGACTTGGGAATCCTGCTCAGAAATACGCAGATACCAGACACAACGTCGGTTTTATGCTAATCGACGAAATTTTAAAGACGGGCGGCTTTAGCGAGCTTGGTGCGTCTAAATTTCAAGGCGAGCTTTTTAAAAAGGGCTCGCTGCTTCTTTTAAAACCCCAAACTTTTATGAACTTAAGCGGCAACTCCGTAAAGGCCGTGAATGATTTTTACAAGCCCGAGCGCATCATTGTGGTGCACGACGATATAGATTTGGATCTGGGCGCCGTTAAATTTAAAAAAGGCGGCAGTAGCGGCGGGCACAACGGCATCAAGTCGATCGATGCGCTAATCGGTACGGATTACGAGCGCGTGCGTATCGGCGTGGGCAAAAAACGGCAGGATCAGGATGCGGCAAATTTCGTGCTCGGAAATTTTAACGAAAGCGAGCGCGAAAAGCTAGGCGAAATTTTACCCTATGTCGTGCGCGCGGTAGAAGAGCTCATTTGTTCGGATATAGAGCAGATCGCGCAAAAATTTACGATTAAAAAGGCTAGGGTGTGAAGTTATACGTAAAATACGCGACTCTTTCCTATCTGAAGTATTTTTTTATCCTGCTTATAGCTCTTGAGTGCTTTTACGTAGGCATCGATGTGCTTACCAATCTCAAAGATTTTCCCTCAAGCGCGAATACCGCTCTTTTGTATATCGCTCTAACCGCAGCGGTCGCGCTTAGCTACACGCTGCCGCTAAGTCTTATTTTTGCGCTTATTTTGATGGGCTTTAATATGATCCGTAGCAACGAGCTGGTGAGCTTTTATGCGCTTGGAGTTAGCAAAAACGCGCTGATAATCCCTCCATTTTTGATCGCACTTACGATTACTACGGGCTTTATAGCTTTAAATTCCACCTCGTTTGCATACGCGCTAAAATTTCAAAAGAATTTAACCGATTTATCGCCTACGGGAGGAGATATGTTTTTGAAATTTGAGGGTAAATATATCTATATCAAAGCTCTAAACGGCAAAAACGCAAATGACATAACGATCTTTAATATAGGGGATAACTCCGTTGCTTCACGCTCGCATGCAAGCTCTGGCGAATACGCAGGTAAAATTTGGCATCTGCGCGACGTAAATACTACTACTTTACCAGCGCAGCTTAAACTTGGAGGAAGTGGATTAAAAAGTAAGCTTAGTGCGCAGAGCGAGGCGCTTAAGGGCTTTGATCCAAGCTCAATTGCAAGCGTTTATGATACGAGTAATGTATATTCGATCAGGGATGCTTTGCGTTCGATCCGCACCTTTTCGCATCAAGGCGTAAATATCTCTACTATAAAAGCAAGCCTTTATAATATGCTTTTCTTCCCGCTATTTGCACCCCTGATGGTTTTGATACTTTATTATTATCTGCCGGTTACGGGGCGATTTTTTAATCTCGCGCTGCTAAGCTTTGGATTTTTTATCGCTACGCTATGCGCTTGGGGCGTGCTTTTCGTGTTAATTAGGTTTTCTCTCAACGGCGTCATCATCCCAGAACTTGGCATTATCATGCCCATAACAGCGCTATTAGGCTTTGCGGCATTTTTAGTTTTTAAGCATCGTTAAGCCTTGATTTGTTAGAATGGCGCAAAATTTATCGGTGGAAATTCTATGGATTATTCAAGCTTAGCCCGCAAATACGGCACTCCTTTATACGTTTACGATTTTAACGAGATAGAAAAGAATTTCATAGCGCTCAAAGAGGCCTTCGTAGCGCGCAAGTCGCTCGTCTGCTTCGCGATTAAAGCAAGCTCGAATTTAAGCATTTTAAAATTTCTATCGGATCTGGGCAGCGGCTTTGACTGCGTCAGCATCGGCGAGCTGCGCCGCGCTCTGTATATCGGCGCAAAGAGCTATAAGATCATATTTTCAGGCGTCGGCAAGCAAGATGGCGAGCTCGAGTTTGCGCTAAAGTCGGACATCTTGCTGATAAATTTAGAAAGCGAAGCCGAGATGCTGCGCCTCGAGCAAATCGCGCAAAAGCTAAATAAGCCCGCTCGCATCAGCATCCGCGTAAATCCAAACGTTGATGCTAAGACCCATCCCTACATCTCCACGGGGCTAAATGAGAACAAATTCGGCGTCAGCATCGAGACCGCGCGCAAGATGTATATCTACGCCAAAAAGAGCAAATTTTTAAATCCCGTCGGTATCCACTTTCACATCGGCAGCCAGCTTACGGACATTTCTCCGATCTGCGATGCGGCAAAGATCGTAAGCGATCTGTTGCGCGAGCTGCGAGCCCTTGAGATCGATATAAAATTTTTCGACGTGGGCGGCGGCATCGGCATCCGCTACGAAGATGAAAAACAGATCGTGCTCTACGACTACGCGCAAGGAATTTTAAAGAGCCTAAGCGGGCTAGATGTCACGATCGTGTGCGAGCCGGGGCGCTTCATCACGGGAGCTTCGGGCGTCCTCCTTACCCGCGTGCTTTACGAAAAACAAAACTGCGGCAAGCGCTTCGTCATCGTAGACGGCGCGATGAACGATCTCATACGCCCGAGCCTCTACGGCGCGCACCACGCCATCGAGATC
>CAUSCW010000063.1:0-8603 GCA_963530195.1 uncultured Campylobacter sp. | reverse complement strand
AAAACGGGCAAAATTAAACGAAAGGATTTAAATGAGTTTTAAGAGATTTTTTGCAGTAGCGCTTGCGGTGGGCGCTTTCGCTTCGGTGAGCGCAGAGGCTAGCGCTGCGGGGGATTTTTGTATCAAAAACGGCGGCGAGTTAATCGTCCGCAAAGACGGCAACGGCGTGGATTACACCGTTTGTAAGCTGCCCGACGGCACGATGATCGACGCTGAAGAATTTTATAAAACGGGCGGCGATTTGAGCAAATTTAAGAGCGTAAATCGATAGAATTTTATCGCTTGCGAGATTTGCGGCAGCGAAATTCCATAAAATTCTGCATCAAAATTCCTCTTTAAAATTTAGATGAATTCTAACTAGCAAGCGTTAGTGCAAGTAAATTCTTGGGCGCCACAAACGAAGTGATGGAGCAGATTGACGGAAAAAATTCAATTATCCAAACATCAACGATGTGTGGAGATTTTGCTCCAGTAAGGCGCTGAAAGCGGCGGCTACGCAAGACAGAAATATTTTAAGTGATTTGACGCGATGCACAGGAAACCTACTAGATTGCTCGATTACTACGAAGGTTTTTTCGGATATGCGATAAACATTTGTGCCCATACTTGCTGAACTTAAATTTTAGCCGTTCGTGGATGTCGCTTGCTTCCTTTTTTTGAAAGACTCAAATTTTAGTCGCTCGCGGGCGCCCATTCGCTTCCTTTACCTACGTAAATTTAGCGCGTAAAAACCACGACCTCGCCGCGCTCAAACGTGATCTGCCGTCCTGCTAGATACAGCTCGAAGTAGGGCTTCAAAAAGTCCTCCTGCGGCCTTTGCGCGTAGTTTGGATACTGCAAGTACGCCGAGAGCAGGTAGTCGCAGTTGATCGAATAATACGCCTCGCCGAGCACCCACAGCTTCGCATCGAGCTTAGGCGCGTCTATCATCCACTCCGTGATCGCCTCATAGACGGCGCACGCAAGCCCATCTTCGTGATGCGCGAGATCAAAGCTCTCCTGCACGCGAGCCGATTTTATTTCGCCAAGCATCTTTAAAAGCCCGCTCTTGCCTAGAAATTCGGCGAAAATTTTTAAATTTCGAACGTACGCTAAAGCTAGGCTTTTAAGCGCTTCTTCGTCAAATTTAGTATCTTGCGGCGGGCAAAAATACCCGGGAGCTACGCCTCGACCAAACGCCTCCCGCGTCTGCTGCGCCGTGACTGCGTAGATCGGCATTATGCGCGCTTGTAGCTCAGTGCCGTTTTGCAGTGGCGCAAACACCGCTTCTACGCCCGCACCCTCAGGCATAAAGCACTGAAAAAGCCCGTAAAACTTATCCTGTAGATCGATCTCTTTGCAATCTAAATCAAGATCCAGCCCCGCAGCCTCGTCAATGCGGCGCGCGTACTCGAAATTCGTCATTTTCGCCCCTTTAAATTTTGATCGTCAAAGCGTTTGCGTGGAATTTTACCTAAATTTTGCGCATTTGCCGAATTAAAATTTATGTGCGATGAGACTTTGTAGAATTTAAAATTTAGCGGTTCGGTTTGGGTTCGGTACGGCAACAAAGCGGGTGGAGCTATGAACGGCGACAGGTTCTCGTGCAAGTGGTTAGCGACGTATGGGTTATCGCGCGGCGGGAGGGCGGCGTCTAACGGCGAGACCTACGGCACGTGACGACGGGCGGTAGCCGATGATCGCGACCGCAGCGCTCGCAGGCTACTTGCTCGCAGAAGCGGATTTTAACGCTCAGGCCGTCGCAAAATGGCGAGCGGTGTATTGGATGACGGCAGCGCTCGTAGCGCCCGTGATGAATGCTGTATTTTTCACGATCCCTCCTTCGGTAGAAATTTATTAAATTTAGCTCGCCCTTTTACCGCTTGCATTAGTAGTGTCTTTCCATCTACTGGCTGTATCGTCGAAGAGGCGCAAACGCAGTATGCAATGTAATTTTACAGATCTTTTTATTTTGGCTAAAATAAGCAAAATTTTAAAGGAAAGATATGTTGATTTCTTACTCGCTACAAGATAACCGGAAATTTGCTAAAATGAGAACTAGAATTTCGCGCAGAATTTATAAAGGGAGCAAGTTCATCCGCACCGTCTGCGCGACAGATTTGCTTTTCGCTTTTGCGTTTTCGGCTTGCCTTTTTATTTTTGAGGATGATTGGATAGAGTTTTTACGCGAGTACTATGGTGATAAGTCCTGGATAAAGAGCTTAGGAGCTATCTTGCCTACTGCTTGCGCAGTTTTTTATATTTATGCTATTTGCGTTAGATCATGGCTACTAAATTCCGCGATATATAATAAGAATAAAAATGTCACTTTCGGCGATTTTAGCATTGAAATTTCAGACGATTTAAAGGGGCAATTTATATTCGTAAGCGAGCGAGATACGCTCATTTATGATGCGGAATTTTGTGAGGTGGTAATGGAGCGCGATTTTTTGGTAATTTTGCTGGAAGGAAGTCTTTTTATCGCCGTACCCAACGAAGCGTTTAAAGAAATAAGCAAAGAGGAATTTGCTGCGAAATTAAATAAAACAATAAGTGAGGCAAAAAGCGAAATTTAAAAAGCTATGGGCAGATAGAACGGATATGATTGCGATCACAATGGAATCTTAGCCATAATGAAATTTTATCCGTTGCTTGCAAATCTTTTGCTATTTTTGTCTTAAAAATTTTTGCTAAAGAATTTTATTTATGCTTACGAGCACATAGTAAAAGTACCGCACTAAAATTTATTAAGCTCGGTGATGTCCTCTTGAGAGTACGCCTAAAATATTTTTATGCTCACGCTCCGCATCGCTGCGGCGGTCCGGTAATGAGCGGCGATAGATAAGTTGTCGCGCGGCGCCCAACAGCGGCACCTACGGCACGTGACGACATGGGTAGCCGATGATCGCGACCGCAGCGCTCGCAGCCTACTTGTTCACAGAAGCGGATTTTTCAAGTTCAGGCCGTCGCAAAATGGCGGGCGGTGTATTGGATGACAGCGGCGACTGTAACGCTCACAGGTCCCAATTGCTCGCAAAAGCTGGCTTGCGCTCATAGCGCGCATTAGCAACGCAAAGTCGGCGGCATTATTCGATCCGTTGCGCACGAAATGAAATTTAACTCTAAATTTAAAAGGGTGAAATTTTCCAAATCGCGCATTAAGTAGTGTGAAATTTTATTTGATTTTGTTCGCGCCGCGCAGCTGTTTGCGCGGCTTGCTTTAAATTTTATTCTATCCCCGCAAATACTGCCTTCGCATCCGCCAGATCCTTTTCGTCGGGGTGCTTTGCAGCCTCTGCCCAGCGCGCAAGTCGCTCGGGAGTGATGGGATGGGGCGAGTTGCCGCTAGAGGCCATTTTGCGCATCGTTTCAAGTAGATTCGGATCGATCGCGCCCTGGCAGGCAAACTCCCTTACGATCTCGTTGCCATTTGCCTTAAGCCCCTCTTCAAAAGTATCCAGGCACTTGCGCGAGTGCTCGCCGTCCGGTTCCGCACCCAGAGTCATAAAAACGCCAAGCTTCTTGCCGTGAATCTTGCGTAAAAAGCGCATAAATTTCGCTTCGGCTTCGCCCTTATCGACGTAAAAGCCTAAGGCTATGAAATCGTAGTCATCGACCTCACCCTCAAAGTCGCGGAAATTTAGACTCTCGCAGCCCAGTTGCTCGGCGATCGCGTCGCCCACCTTTTTCGTGTTACCCGTTTGCGAGGTGTAAAGCACGATTTTTTTCATACAAAATCCTTTCTAATAATGTTTGCTATCTCTTCGTTGATGTTGTTGCCCCAAAAAATTCCGTCCAAGTTCAAGATTGATTTTTCATCCTTAAGCTCCAAAAGCCCCCAGCTTTCAAATTCTTTAAGCTTTTGCACCGCTTCGTCGTAAATGCTCGCACTCAGAGCCTCTTTTAGCTCGTTTAAGCTTACGATCGGGTATTGAAACAGATTGTTTAGCACGCTATATTTTGCCTCGCGCTCATCGATTCGCGAGATCATCTTGTGTCCCGACACGCCGTAAATTCCGAAGCCCGCTACGTGTCCGCCCGCGCCGTTGCCGATAGGCAGGATATCCGTACCCTTGTGGCTTAGCTTGATGTAGCCGTAGTTGTCGCGCCCTTTTCGAGCAAGTTTGGTAAGCTCCAAAACCTCGAAATTCCCGCTTTGCAGCAGCGCCCCCGCGAAAGCGTGGTGCAGCTTCTTATCGGTCGGCAGATCGTAGTAGGAGGTGTCGATCTTTTTGGATAGCTCCGAGCCTTCGAAAAACATCAGCGAGTAAAAGCTGGCGCTATCAAGTCCGAGCTCATTTACGTAATTAGCGTCTGCGATCGCCTCCTCTACGCTTTCGTTCGGGAAGTTGTAGATGATGTCGCAGCAGAGCATGCCGTCAAATTTTTCTCTAAGATCCTTTAGTCGCTCGATTGCGCGAGCGGGCTTATGCACGCGGTTTAGAAGCGCGCGCCCCTGTCTGCTGAAGGTCTGCACGCCGATGCTAAAGCGGTTTACGCCGAAGCTTTGCAGAGCGAGCGCTTTTTGCGTATCTAGATTATGTAGCGTGGTCTCTATGCTGATCTCGCAGTCGTCCGCGATCTTGAAATTTTTATGCAGCGCGCCCAGAACCTTTTCAAAGTGCGCTTCGCTAAATACGCTCGGCGTGCCGCCGCCGAAGTAGATACTTTTGACGCTTTTGGTGTCGAAGTAGGGCATCTCGCCGTAGTCTTTGATCTGGCGGATCAAAAATTTAGCGTATTCGTCCAGCTCGTCGCCGAGTTTGGAGCGCATCATCGAACAAAACGAGCAGATATTATCGCAAAACGGCACATGCAGATAGATCACGCAATCGCTGTCTTTTGAGGGCTGCTCCAGCGCGTCGAACAGCTCGTTTTCGCTTGCGGAAACGCTCTCGAAAAGTTTGGAGCGGTGATGGGATTTAATGCGTTCTTTAAACATCTATTTCGTTGCCTCCGCGTAAATTTCATCCACCGTCTCGCCGATCTGCGGGCTGCCCCGCAAGATGAGCGTCGGAGCTTTTAAAATTTTGCCCGATTTTACGGCTTTGGTATTTTTAAGGATCGGATTTGCCTTTAAAAAATCCTCCGTCTCGCCGCCCACGACGACGATTATATCGGGGTTTTGCTCGAGGATGTATTCGGCAGATACCGAAGGCGTGCTGCCTTTTAGGCCGTCTGCGATATTTTTGGCGCCTAGGCGAGCGAAAATGTCGCCGATGAGGGTTTTGTCGTTAAAGGCCATAGTGGCGTTTGAACCGAAAAATAGCGCTACTTTTTTACCGCGAAGAGCGGGTTTGTCTGCAAAAATTCCATCCATCTGCGCGCAAATTTTATCCGCCTCGCTCTCCTTTTTTACGATCGCCGCGACCTTCTTTACGTTTTGGCATATATCTGCGGTGGAGTTTGCATCCATTGCAAGGCTCTTAAGTCCCAGCTTTTGTAGATTCTCGCTAACGCCCGCGGAGTGGAAGCTCGTAATAACCAGATCAGGCTTAAGCTCGACGATCTTTTCCATATTCGGCTTGACGTAGGTACCTACGCTCGGTAGTTTCGCGGTTTCTGCCTCCGGGCGGATCTTGCTCATCGAGGTAGTTGAGATCGCAGCGATCTGATCCTGCGCTCCCAAAGCGTAGATGATCTCGACTGCGGCGGGGTCGAGCACTACCAGGCCTTTGGCGAGCGCAAAACTCGCCGAAAGCAATGCTATAAGAATTTTTTTCACATTTTCTCCTTTTGCGGTAAGATAAATTTGGTTCCCAAATTTTCGACTATCAAGGCGTCAAAGCCGTAAATTTCTTTTATGATCTGCGGCGTAAAAAGCTCGCTCGCGTTACCGCGATACCTTACTGTGCCGTCTTTTAGCATCAAAATTTCATCGCAAAACAGCGAGGCTAAATTTAGATCATGCAGCACGATGACGCTCGTTAAATTTAGCGTTTTGGTTAAATTTTCGCAGATCCTCATCGCCTCGATCGCGTAGTTTATATCAAGCGCACCCGTGGGCTCATCGAGCAGTAAAATTTCAGGCTCGCTTACGAGCGCTCTAGCGAGCAGCACGCGCCCGAACTCGCCGCCGCTTAGCTCAAACGCGCTGCGATTTAAAAATTTCTTCACGTCCAAAAGCTCGGCGATTCGCTCTACCTTGTCGCGGTCGCTCGCATCGTAGCCGCTAAATGCGCTTTTTAGGCGGCAAAATCTGCCCGCAAGCAAAATTTCTTTCACGCTAAGCGGCGCGGCGAGGGCTGTTTTTTGCGGTACGAAGCCGATGAGCGCCGCAAGCTCTTTGAGGCTATAATCGCTTGCCTTTTTGCCGTTTATTTCGATGATCCCGCTTGCGGGTTTTAAAATTTGCAAGATATTTTTTAGCAAGGTGCTTTTGCCGCAGCCGTTAGGACCCAAAATCCCGTAAAATTTACCCCGCTTTAAATTTAACTCGATGCCTCGTAAGATCGCCCGCTTGCCGTAGCTGAAGTTTAGCGCCGAAATTTTCATGTATGCTTCCTAAACGCGAGGTATAGAAAAAAGGGCGCGCCGAAAAAGGAGGTCACCACGCCGATCGGAATTTCTACCGGCGAGAGGGCGTTTTTAGCGATTACGTCGCAAAAAACCAAAAAAACTCCGCCGGTAAGCGCGCTAGCGGGGATCAGCACGGCGTTGCTCGCCGTGTGAAGCGCCATGCGAAGCGTATGCGGAATGATGAGCCCCACGAAGCCTATCATCCCCGTAAACGCGACCGAAAAGCCGATGATGAGCGAGGAGACGATGAGTAGGCTCTTTTTGGACTTCTCGACGTTGAGCCCCAGCGACTTCGCCTCCTCGTCGCCGTTTAAGATAATATTTAACTCGTGGCGCTTCGCGTAAAAATACGCCATGCAAAACAGCAGCGGCGGCAGCAAAAGCGCGATCTTTTGCCAATTTGCGCCGCCTAGATAGCCCATCATCCACGCCGTAATCCTAAAACTATCCTCTCCGATTAGATAGACCGCAAAGGATGTAAATGCGCCCAAAAACGACGATACGGCGATACCTACGATCAGTAGCGTCGAGATCGAGCGAGTGTGAGCTGCGAGCTTAAAGATCACGATCGACAGCGCACTTGCGCTTAAAAACGCGAAAATTCCGTAAAAAACGTCGCTAAGCCCTAGCAGATAGGCTATGACCGCGCCAAAAGTCGCTGCCGAGGCGATGCCGATGATGTAAGGGTCTGCGAGCGGGTTTAAAAACACGCTTTGTACCACCACGCCGGAGGTTGCCAGCAGCGCGCCTATTAAAATTCCAAGCACGAGGCGCGGCAGGCGCATTTGCAGCAAGATGAGCTGCTTGGTCTCGTCTATCTCGCCGAAGGTGAAAAATTTTGCGATATCGCCCGGCGAAATGCTCGCCCCACCGCTACTTACGGCTACTAAAGCAAGCAATATAAAAGCTACGATTAGAAAGAGATAAAATTTAAAGCTCATAGCCCACCAGGCGAACTATACGCGCAGATTTCGTCGCGGCGGATATTTTTAAAATTTAAGCGGCGTCGGGAATTTATACGCGCGGAATTTATGAAATTCTCGCGGCTGGCGCAATTATTTTTGAAGTTTGTATAGCTTTTGATATCAGCGCGAAAAAGTACGTAACCGTGCATCTGATCCGGCATAAATTTCCTCCTAAAAGTATTCACGATTTTTATTAAGAAATTAAAATCGTTATCATGGGATTTTATCGCTTGATTTCTTAAACCGCGATAAATTCCGTAACGGCTAAGAGCTGCGGAGTTAAATTTGGGGCGATTAAATGTTAAAATCTCGCGCGTCTCCAAGCCGCCTATTTAAATTTGAAATTCAAAATTTAGGCGGTAAATTTAAACGCCGAAAGAGCTCTTTTTAATTTCGCGATTCAGCTTTAAATTATAAAAACGCCGATAAAATACGCACTAAATTTTATTTAGCGAGCCCCGCTTTAAAGGCGCAAGCCGTTTTGTTAAACGGCAAACTGCGCCAAAGCCGCTCGCTAAGCTTTAAGGAGTGAGCATGAAATTTTGGCAAAAGATCCTTTGGGCGGCGGTCGCCGTCATAGGGGCGTGGTGTTTCGGCGTACTTGCGCTAAATAAAGGCGAGAGCATCAGCGCCGTCTGGCTCGTAGTAGCCAGCGCGTGCATCTATCTGATCGGATACACCTTCTACGGGCGCTTTATCGCGTATCGCGTCTTTGAGCTGAACGATCGCCGCGCAACTCCTGCGGTGATCCGAAACGACGGGCGAGATTACGTCCCTACGAACAAATACGTCCTTTTCGGCCACCATTTCGCCGCTATCGCGGGCGCCGGACCGCTCGTAGGCCCGGTAGTGGCCGCACAGATGGGCTATCTGCCCGGCACTATTTGGCTTTTGGTAGGCGTCGTGCTCGCAGGCGCGGTGCATGATTTTATCGTGCTCGTGCTATCTACGCGACGCGGCGGCAAGAGCCTCGGCGAGATGATCAAAGACGAGATGGGCAAGCTCACGGGCGGCATCGCGATGATCGGGATTTTTTTCATTATGCTGATCATCGTGGCGATCTTGGCGATGGTCGTCGTAAAGGCGCTCGCAAACTCGCCGTGGGGGCTTTTTACGATCGCGATGACGATACCGATCGCC
>CAUSCW010000062.1:0-8813 GCA_963530195.1 uncultured Campylobacter sp. | reverse complement strand
AAAAGCGGCGAGGGCGTGGAGAAATGGCTGAAATTCCTACAATACAAGAAGGAATTTCGTTAATGTGTCTTTCAATCCCTTCAAAAATCATCTCGATTGACGAAAATAATTTCGCGACCGTGGAGACTCTGGGCGTGCGCCGCGGCGTGAGCTTGGATCTGCTTCCCGAGCCCGCGGCGGTCGGGGAGTACGTGCTGATCCACGTGGGCTTTGCGATGGAGAAGATCGATACTGAGCGAGCGAAGGAAAGTATCGAAATTTACGAACAGATCGCAAAGCAGATGAGGGCGGAAGAGGGCTTGGTGTATGAAAGCATGGAGCCGCGAGCGGGCACAGAGAATTAAAGCGGCTTGTAAACCCGTAAAATTTAAGGTAAATAATGGATCTAATCAAGGATTTTAGGGACAAGGAGCTGATTTTAGCGCTTAGCAAGCTAATAATTTCTAAAAGCAAAAAGCCGCTAAATATTATGGAGATTTGCGGCGGACACACGCACTCAATCATGAAATTCGGCCTTCCGAGCCTGGTCGGCAAAAATATCAAATTTATCCACGGCCCCGGTTGTCCGGTATGCGTGATGCCGCGCAGTCGCATCGACGAGGCGATCAAGCTCGCCGCGATGCCGCAGAGTATTTTTTGCACTCTAGCAGACATGCTTCGAGTTCCTGGCTCTCGCACCAGCTTACAGAAGCTGCGCAGCGAGGGGCACGACATCAGGGCGCTTTATAGCCCGCTTGATTGCATAAAGATCGCGCAGGAAAATCCGCAAAAAACGGTGATATTCTTTGCGATCGGCTTTGAGACGACGACGCCGATGAGCGCCGTGCTGATCGATAAAGCGCTGAGTTTGGGGCTAAAAAATCTCTTTTTTCACATCAACCACGTAACGGTGCCCGCGCCCGTGCGAGCGATATTAGACGGCGCAGACGTGCAGATCGATGCATTTTTAGGGCCTAGCCACGTAAGCGTGATCACCGGCGCGAAGGTCTACGAGAGCATTGCGCGCGATTACAAAAAACCGATCGCCGTAAGCGGATTTGAGCCGCTTGACATAATGGCGGGCGTGTTAAATTTGGTCGAGCAGCAAAACGCCGGCACCTACGAGGTTTTCAACGAATACGAGCGCGTCGTAAAAGAGGGCGGCAACCAAAAAGCGCAAAATTTAATAGATAAATATTTTGAAATTTGCGATTTTCCGTGGCGAGGGCTCGGCGAAATTCCAAAAAGCGGCATGAAGCTGCGCCCGCAGTACGCGGCGCTGGATGCCAGGGTGCAGTTTGATTGCAGCGTACAGAGCGCGCCCGAGAGCAAGGCCTGTATCTGCGGCGAAATTTTGCGCGGTAAAAAAAGCCCTTATGATTGCAAGGTTTTCGGCAAGCACTGTACGCCGCAAAACCCGATAGGATCGTGTATGGTCTCAAGCGAAGGGGCGTGTGCGGCGTACTATAAATACGGCGACGTCAAAAACGCGGGTTAAATTTTGCACGCGGTATAGCAGGGCGTAAATTTTAAAAATAAGTCATGATTTAAAATTTTGACCGAAGTAAAACGTCGCGCTAAAATTTAATTTAAAATTTTACGCGGCGCCGTAGCGGCGCGGCTTGTTCGGCTGCAAAAATACGGGCTTATAAATTTAAAACCGAGTGAAAAGGAAAAATTTGAACGAAACTATACTTTTAAGCCACGGCGGCGGCGGCGAGGAGATGAATAGGCTCATCAACGAGACGATCTTTGCGGCGTTTGATAATGAAATTTTACGCGCAAACAACGACAGCGCGATACTAAATTTAAATTTAGACGATCTAAATTTAGACGCCGGGGCGGGTTTTGATCGCGCGGCGAACTCCGCTTTGAATTCTGCGAGCTCTAGCGGCGAGCTAGCTTTCAGTACCGATAGTTTCGTGGTCACGCCGCTGTTTTTTAACGGCGGCGACATTGGCAAGATCGCCGTTTGCGGCACCGTCAACGACCTTGCGATGGTGGGCGCCAAGCCGCTGTTTTTAAGCTGCGCGCTCATCATCGAGGAGGGGCTTAGCCTAAGCGAGCTGCGACGCATTTTGGACTCGATGGCGAGCACCGCGCGAAGCTGCGGCGTTCGCATCGTTTGCGGCGACACGAAGGTCGTACCGCGGGACAAATGCGATAAAATTTTCATCAACACTAGCGGCATCGGTCGTGTTTTGCGACCTGCGCGCGTGCAAAACATCAAAGCGGGCGCAAAAATCCTCCTTAGCGGCGATATCGGGCGGCACGGAGCGGTGATACTCGCGGCGCGCGACGAGATTGCGCTAAGCAGCGAGCTACAAAGCGACTGCAAACCGCTTTGCGCTGCGGTAGAAAAGCTGATCTTGCAAGGCGTGAAGATCCAAGCGATGCGAGATGCGACGCGCGGCGGACTTAGCGCGGTTTTGAACGAATTTGCAAGCTCTAGCGGACTTGAATTTTTAGTGCGCGAAGAGGACATCAAAATCAGCGACGAAGTAGTGGGCGTGTGCGAGCTGCTGGGCTTCGAGCCTTACGAGCTTGCAAACGAAGGCACTTTCGTAGCGATCGTAGAAGATGATGTCGAGGCGGATAGGGCGCTTGAGATACTGCGCGAATTTGACGCAAATGCCGCAATCATCGGCGAAGTACGCGAAGTAGGGCACGGCGGGGGCGAATTTGAGGGTACTTTGATGCCGAAGCTTAGCGCGCAGGACGAATCTATGGACGCGGCGTCAGAAAATAGGGCGGGGCAATTTCAAACTCCGTATGCGACAAAAGGGCGAGTGATTTTGCAAAATGCCTATGGCTCGCAGCGATTTCTGGAGCTTCCAAAGGGCGAGCTGCTGCCGAGGATTTGCTAAATTTGCGTGCAAATTCGGCAAATTTAAGCCTAAATTTCAGGCGCATTTTTAAATTACAACAAAATTTCGCATAAAATACGGCGCGGCCGTAAAATTTAGAGGGAAAAATGCATGAACTATCGATCGTGGCGGATCTTGTGACGCTATGCGAAAAGGCGCTAAACGCCGAAATAGCAAAGAAAAAAGGTGCGATCGAGCAGGGCGATAAAAACCGCTGCAACATCGCCAATACCGCTAGAAATATGGATTTTGCAAATGCCGACACAATGGGAGCTAAGAATGCCGAAAATACGGGCGTTACGGATATGGACTCGAACGACAAAAACGGCGATTTTGCTGAAAACTTGGATACAAATCCGCAGACGCCTTGCGATACACCTAGCGCAAAAAATCCGCAGATAAGGGAACTGCACGTAAAAATAGGGCGGCTAAGCGGCGTGGAAGCGCATTATCTGCAAAACTGCTACGAAGTCTTTCGCGCAGGCACCGTCTGCGAAAATGCGGATCTCATCATCCACACCCAAGAGATCGTCGTAAAATGCAAAAACTGCGGTTTTAGCGGAGATTTGGCGCAGAATGACTTTTCTTGCCCGTGCTGCAAAAGCTCTGAAATCAGCGTAATCGACGGCGAAGATATGTACCTAATGCGCCTGGTTATTGAATAAAAGAGGGCGTTTTCTAGGCGCAATAAACTTCCCATATTTCAAATTTTAAACTATTCACATAAGTAAAATTTCATTTCCGCCTAATTCGGATATTTATCTATTTTAGTTCTTTCAAAAAACACGTCGTCCTGCTGATTTCATTTGAAGTCACGGATAAATTATTGAATATAGATTTATGTAAAAATTCTTCTAATAAAAACACCAAATGCATCAAAAATACATGAAATTATTCATATAATTATATGTTAATTTCGTATTAGATTTTTACTTGAAAATTATAGTTTTCAATATAGAATACCTAGAATTATAGTGTTTTTGCTCCAAAAAATTGAAAAATGATGAACTACTGATATATATTTTCCTATTAATGATTTCTATGTAGTAAACGATTTATAAAAATGAATTTTTTGATTTTATTAATTTTTGCATCATTTCCATAAATTTTATGAACGTATTTGTTTAAATTATAATAAGCTTATTGTATCACCCTCTTTCGTATCTAAATTTGCAACATTAAATTCAATATAAATCATGCTTATATTTTGCATTAATTTAATATTGTAGTAGTATTGACAATGATTATCTCATCTGATATAATAACGCGAAAATTTTATCAGATTTTAGGAGTTAAATTTTGAAAGTTTTTACTCTCTCTCTCTCTCTCTCTCTGAAGCTGCAGCCGCCCTACTTTTATTGAGCGCCGCAAATCCAGCCATAGCCGACGAACAAACTAAGCAAAGCGTAAATCTCGGCGAAGTAGAAGTTACCGCAAACAAAATAAGTGAAAATTTAAAGGATGTGCCACAAAGTATCAGCGTCGTAAGTGATACTGAGCTACAAGAACGAGAAGTCAAAAACGTCGAGGAGCTGGTAAAAACTATGCCAAACATTACCGGTGTGGGCGGGATGTACGAGGGCATCAGTACTAGAGGACTCAATCCTTCGATATATACGAGTTCTAACCCCGTTACGGTCTATGTCGGCGGCGTAGCACAAAGCAACAAAGACGCAGCCTATATCCCCGTTACAAATATTGATCACGTCGAGGTTTTGCGAGGTCCTAGCAGTGCGATCTACGGCAAAGACTCAATCGGCGGCATCATTAATATCGTTTTAAAAGAACCGACTAACGAGTGGAGCGGCAGCGTCGGCGCCGAATACGGCTCGCACAAATACATGCTAGGTCTTTTTGAAACCAGCGGCGCGCTGATTGATGATAAACTATTTTTAGGCTTAAACGGCTCGGCGTCCAAAGAGGACGGCTGGATCATCAACGATCTAAACGGCGATAAAGCCAACGACAAGAAAAATTACAATTTCGGCTTAAATTTAAAAGTAGCGCCGACCGATCGTTTTACGATTAAAATTTACGGCGATCTTTTCCACCGCCAGGACAACTCGCTCGACGAGCTTTTTATCCCAAAATCGAGATTTGGCAATATCTCAAAAAGCGAAGCCAAGCATATAAACTTAGAAACTCCCGCCCGCGTAAAGCAAACCTCTAGCTCGGGAGCGTTAGATCTAAAATATGAATTTGACAAATTTGACGCGACCTCGGCTACGACCTTTCGTAGAGCCAAAAAAGACGGGCTTTACGACGAGGATTTCGGTAGTAAAATAACCTATCTCGACCCCGATCACTACGGGCTAATTACATTTTTAAATTCTAAAAATGATACCTTCTCCGAGGAGCTTAGATTTAGTAGTGTAGGCGAGCAAAGCTTCAAATGGGTTGGTGGACTTTATTGCGAAAACGAAAAGCAAGTCTTCGGCCCGATCGGCGACCAATACGGCGACGGCGGTAGGACGATAGTCGAGGATTGGCCTTCGGTCAATCGCGCGCAGACAGCATCGGTATTCGGTCAGATCATCTATCCGATCACGAGCAAATTTGATGCTACGCTTGGCGGCAGGTATCAGCAGATCAGAAAACACACAAAGGTCGATTACTTTTCATACGAGCTGGGACACAATCCTGGTGCACCCGCGTTTTCGATGGACGAAAAAGCGACATTTAGGACGTTTTTGCCAAAAATCGCACTTGGATACGATATCACCGACGAGCTAAATATTTACGCGATGTATTCAAAGGGCTATCTAGCCGGCGGCTTTAATTTCTACACCACCGGCGGCAGCAGAGAGGATAATAAATTTGACGCGCAGACGAGCGATGACTACGAGATCGGTGTAAAGGGTTCGTATGAGAGCTTTAGATTTTCTACCGCGCTATTTTATATGGACATCAAGGGCACGCATATATTTTATACCGACCCCAATAACCCCAACATCTACTCGACCGCAAACGCCGATAAATCAAAATCTATGGGTGTGGAATTTGAAGGCGTCGCAAAAGCGAGCAAGGAGCTTGATATAAATTTAGCCGCAAGTCTGCTAAAGACCAAATACGGAGATTACATCAATAAAGACGGCACGAATAATAAAGGTAATAAAATCGAGAAAAACCCCGAGTATAAGCTATCTTTGGGCGCGTCATACTACGCTCCGATGGGAATTTATACAAGACTGGACGGAAATATGATAGGCAAGACCTACTTCGATGCTCAAAATAAGCTAGCCCAAAAGAGCTATTTTACGGCGGATGCAAAAGTAGGCTACCTAAAAGATGGCTTTGACGTGTATTTTTACGTCAAAAATTTGACCGACAAAGAGTATTTCTCGCACATACGCGACAGAGCGAGTAATGTCTTAGTCACCTATGGCAAAGGCAGAACGCTCGGCGTCGGCGTAAGATATAGTTTTTAAATTTAGTAAATTTTATTAAAAGAAAGGATGAAAAATGAGGAAAAGTTTAGCTGTATTGGCAGTTTTAGGTGCATTTAGCGTAGCTGGCGCGCATGATTTTTGGCTTGCGGGTCAAAATGACGACAAACTGAGGGTTCAGATCGGATTTGGAGATGGATTTGCCACGTGCGAGCCGATCGATAAGCAGAGGGAGAATAATTTTGAAATCCCCGTAGTCATAGATAAAAACGGCAAAAAAATCGAGCTAAAGCGCACGAGCGAGAACTATAAATTTGAAGGCGAAAAGCAGCCGGAAGGCGTCTATATCATTACCGGGCAATATAAACCGACCTTTTGGACCGAGGATAAAAGCGGCAAATGGCATATGGGCGGCACGAAAGATACAATCAAAGACGCTAAATTTTGCCGTCGCGCCACTATGCTCGCAAAGGGCGTAATCAACACACAAGCAGGCGATCTCATAACTAAGCCCGTGGGCGAGCGACTCGAGCTCGTACCTTTAGAAAATCCGGTAAATTTCAAAGCTAATAAGCCGTTTAAAATTAAGGTGCTATTTGAAGGTAAGCCGCTTGCAAATGCCGCGGTTGAAGGTGCACCGGATGGATTTCTGGAAGATATGAGCGCATTTTATGGTATGACTGACAATAAGGGCGAAATCGAGGTAATGGCGCTAAAGCCGGGCCCTTGGATACTAAAAGCAAGAAATAAACTCGCATTTTCAGACCCAAAGAAATGTGACGAAGAGACGATCATCGCGTCATTTGCTTTCGAGGTAAAATAGTTTAAATTTACTCTAATTTTACTCCGGCTATTAAATTTAAAAGCCGGAGTACGCTATATTGCGCGGACTTTAGAGGTTGCGCGCGTAGGCTGCGCTTTTAACTCGTCGCGATTTACGCATTGTGTTACGACAAGCCTTCCTGATAAAATTTCAATTTTAGCTTAAATACTCGCTTTTTCATAAATGAACTTTAAAATTCAGCTTCTAGTGCCTATTCGCCCGAAACAATCCTCGTTCAAAACCAAAAGATTAAATTTAATTCAAAATTTCGCTCTATTTAAATTCCACTCGTGCTCTAAAATTTATCTAAATTTCAAACCCCGCAAGTATAATCCGCCGTAAATTTTAAAATCCAAAGGCAAAAAATGAAGCGTGATACTTTAAGCGCCATAAAATTCCGCGGCATAACCTCTAGCGTTTTATCGATCTGCTGTTATCTGATCATTTGGGCTTGTTGTGAGCTTTTGCATGATATTACGATGAGAGGATTTTTCGCCGCCGCAGCCGCAATCGTCGCCGTAATTTTTACTTCGATGAGCTTTAAGCTTTCGGCAGCCAAAATGATCTCAGATATCTCCGCTAGCAAAGTCTTTAACGCGTATCGCGCTATGTTTTTTGCCTATGTGATATATGCCGCCTTGCTGGGCGCGATGCTATTTTATTCGATAAATTATATCGGTCTTGATATTTGGGATTACGCTCTGCAGCAAAATGGCAGCTCCTTCGAAGGAGCCTTTTATTGCGTAATGGGTGCGCTTTATGCAGGCTTGGAGCATCTATCCGAGATCGGAAAATCTCAAATCATAGCTCTTTGGAGCACCGCAAATATTATGTTGGCACTCATCGTTCTTTGGAAGCGGGTCGCCACGCTATACTTGCTCGGCAAGGCAAGCGGAAGCAAAATTTTCTATCTTTGCGCCGGGATAACTTTAATTTGGGAAGCGCTTCTTAAGCTTCTTAAATACTCCACGTTGATCAGTCGTGGTATGGCAGCGCACCTGCCCGCTATGCCGCACTTACGGTAATCATTTTATCTGAAATTTTAGAACTTATCGCTTGGATTAGGATTAAAGGAATTTCTGGCGCAGAGCTTTGGAATAAAAATTTATGGACGACGCCTGCAAAATAAAGCATAAAATCCAATCTAAAATTACGCGCGAGCGCTTGAAATTTTACAAATTCCATATCGTATCGCAAAATTCTACGCGAAACTCATATGCACGATGTAAATTTTCAAATTCGCCCTACTTTAAAATTCCATCTTTTACCTAAAATTTATCATTAAAAATCTATAATATTTCAAAATATATTTTCTAAACGCAGCCGCCTAAAAAGCACGCACAATCGGGCGTATTAAAAAGTATATAATCTAAATTAAAGGATAGAAAATGAGTAAGCCTCACTCTTTCGCGCTAGCCCTTGCGCTGTGCGCTAGTTCGCTTTTTGCCGATCGGATCGTAACCGATCAACTAGGCCGCGACGTCACGCTACCGGACGAAGTTAAGCACATAGTCGTGCTTCAGCACCAAAGCCTAAACGCGCTAAATGAGCTAAACGCGCTGGATAAGGTCGTCGGCGTGCAGGAGTCATGGGAAAAGTCGCTCGGCAAAAACTACATCCGACTAGCCCCGAGCCTAAAAGATATGCCGACGCCTGGCGATCTAAAGGTCATCAACTACGAGGCGGTGCTTAAGCTAAAGCCCGACGTCGTGATCGTCACGAACTACATCCCGCAAGAATACATCGACAAAATGACGG
>CAUSCW010000061.1:0-8821 GCA_963530195.1 uncultured Campylobacter sp. | reverse complement strand
AATTTTTTAGAGGCGGCGATTGAGCAGGCGGCGCGCTTTATTTTCTATGGGCTGTAACAGGCGCCCTGTGCGAGGATTGCTATCGGCAAAGATATAGCGTCGCCGCTAAGTGCGAGCGGCGCAGGCACCGAGAGATATGTGCCTAGGCAAGGGTAGAAATTTTACGGCGTCGTTTGAAGTAAAATTTTAAATCTGCGGGCTTATGATAGAATTTAAGTCGTAATAATGAAGCATAATTTAATATCGCTACGAGCTCACCGCTGAAATTTTAAGATTACGTCGCGCAGTGATTGGATTTCGCTCGGTGCGATCCATACGAAATTTTAAGCCGTAAAGATAAAGTAGAATTTCTCATACGCGATTTTTTTTAGACGAAATTTTAAGCAATGAGTTTGAGGCGGAATTCTGAGGCGTGAGTTAGATTATAAACTTACACCGTCGAGAGGATATCGCGCCTTTTTGCGGGCTGAGAGCTTCGACTGCGCAACAAAGAATTCCACGCCATTTCGCACTACAGCTACGGACCTCGACCACGCAGCGAGTAAGGCTGTGATCGCTATGCGACTAAGGATACTGCGCATTTCATAAGCGATCTTGTAGCGAGATTAGATTATGAGTCTCGGCGTGCGGCATAGGAATTTGGGCGGGTGTGATCCGCGTGGGATTACACGGCGCAGATTTTGCGTCCCCTTCTGCACCGCTAAAAATTCTACCGAGCGGAGTTGTGATCTAGAAATTTTGCGGCGGCATGAAATCTCCTAGCGCGGATTTTGAGCTTGCGCAAAATTTCGCACCGCTAGCATGTGAGAGAGCTGAAATTTTAAATTGCATATCGCTTTAAAATTTTAAACTTATAAAATTTGAGCCGCGCTTACTTTTAAATCCTAATTACGCGCCGTGCTTGGTGATGAAATTTTAAAATTTTATCACGCCAAGAGCAGCTCGATTGATTGGCGGGCGCAGCTAAAAAATAAGATAGATAAAATGCATCAGCGCCTGAAGCGGGGCTAAATTTAAACTGCTGGCGAAATTTTAAAGTGCGATTTAGACCGCTTGCGGACGCTTGACCTTGGCTTTAAAATAGTTAAATTTAGCGCTAGTGCTCGCAAGACGCTTCGGCTACCTGATTTTTGCGGTGCCGAAGCAAAGTCCGTTTTCGTTGCACTGCATATTTTCGATTTGCGGATCCTCGCTTTCGCCGCAAATTTGAATCATTTGATGCGACGCCTCGTCCATTTTGGGCTCGCTGCAATGCGAAACGCCTGGCTTTGGATGCTCAGGATCGGAGCAAGCGCATACAAACAGCGCTGCGCAGACAAACAATAGGACATTTTTCATTCTAAATCCTTTTAAAAAATTTCGTAATTTTATCTTTACAAAACTGAAATTTTACGGAATTTAAAGCGTTTCGGATAAATTTAAGGCATCTGCTTTTGCAAATATAAATTTTCTAAATTTCGCGTTAGATACGAAGAGGCGGCGTGCGAGGCGAGATTAAAAATTTAATATTTGCGGGCGAGCTTTAAGACGCAGCCCAAATCGTTTTACGGAAAGATTAAGATAAAGGCGCGTCTAATCTATCTATCGTTTTAAAATTTTTTACCGAAAGCCGCTATAATTGCGCCCTTTAAACTAAAATAAGGAGAAAACATGGCAATGACGAATTACATGGAACTTTTGATGGCAAATCAGCCGTGGAATTTGATTTTATTTATGGCGGTGCCGATGGGCTTAGCAGAAGCGATAGTAGCGAGCGAATTTTTTAGCTTGTACCGCGCAAAGGAGGGCTCTTTGGCTCTAAAAATCAATAAATGCCTTAGCATCATTCTCGGCGCTTATTTTACGATATTAATCATTTACGTAGCGGTTAAAATTTTGCCCGTCATTCATTTGCGTGGTGCTGCGGACACCTTAGCTTTGGCGGCATACGTAGCGGCGGCGCTGCCTGCGCTGGTGCTGCTACTTTTAGAGCTAGGAGTTATCGCAAAAGGAGCGGAATTTAGAGCTAGGCTTAAATTTCATTTCTTGGCGCTGATTGTATTTTTGGTGTTAGGACACGTCGCGATGATTTTTGGAATGACCGATCCAGGTGTGAGCGGCATGGATCATTCTATGATGAATCATGGCTCGATGAGTGGGATGAGCCACGATATGGGTTCGATGGAGGGGATGGATCATTCGCATATGAATCATGGCTCGATGGAGAACATGGATCATGGTGGCATGGATCACTCAAAGATGGAGCATTCACATTAACTTTAGTATGCCCGGCTTGGGCTAAATTTTAAATTCTATTCCGCCGATAGCGCGGGGTTGATAAATATTTCATGATTTGATTGTCTTTCGTCTGCGAAATGCATATGCAAGCACCTCTCAAATAAAATTTTACCGTCTTTCATCTGTCGCCTGCGAGGCAGTAAAATTTAATATCAAGCTTATCGCTCCACCTTTTTACGTTCTTGTGATCTTTTAAGCCGACTTATGCAGGCGCAAAGCTCGCACATAGGCGGTTGCAGGTTTAAATTTGCGTGCAAATCGCTTTGGTATATTTTTTAACGTTAGTTTAATGCTAAATTTATATAATTTAAGCGAGTTATATTTTAAGAGACGATTAAGAATGAAATGCGCTAAGCTTGGAGGCGGATAGAGTATGCAAGATTACGAATTATTGGACGTTTTGTCCAATAAAAGGGTTCTTTGCCTAGAGGACGAGCCTGGGATTTTAAAAAATATAACCGAATCGCTACAGCTGTTTTTCGGCGAAGTAGTGGGGGTTAAGGACGGGCTGGAGGCGCTTGATGAGGCGATGAGCGGCTCGTACGACGCGCTGGTTTTTGATATCGGCGTGCCGCACATGGACGGGCTAGAGGTCGTTAAAAAGATCCGAGCTGCCGGCATCTCAGTGCCGATCGTGATACTTTCGAGCCATACCGAGCAGGAGTATCTGTGGCGGGCGGTGGAGCTTAAGATCACTAGATATCTGCCTAAGCCGTACGACAAAAACGCCTTTATAAAGGCGCTGCAAGACGTCGCTGCGGAGCTGATAAATCACGCGCCGATATTTAGCATAAGCAGTGAGCTGAAGTATGATTTTGCCAAAAAGATCATCTACGTCAAAGACAGCGCCTGTCATCTTTCCAAAAGCGAGAGCAAGCTTTTGGAGTACTTCTTAGCGCGCAAAAATCAAACCGTAACCTACGAGCAGCTATTCGGCTATATGTGGGAGTTCGAGCAGCCCAGCAAGGAGGCGATCAAGGCGATCGTCAAAGAGCTGCGCCGCAAGATCGGCAAGGACGTGATCAAAAATTTATATGCGGTAGGGTATCTCTTTGAAGTATAAATTTAAATTTATCGTAGCAGTTTTCGTGCTGCTATATATCGTAATTACGGCGTTAGTTTTTAACTTCTACCGCGAGCTTGCGCTGAAAGACACGAGGCGCGAGGCGTTTTATATTTTAGATACGATGAATGCGGTGCGCGATTACGTCTCGACCGTGCAGCGCCCGCTAATAAACGAGCTTAAGGAAAAAAAGCTTCTAAGCGAGGATTTTTTCGATCCGAGGCTGATGTCCTCGACCTACATAACGCGCGAAATTTATAAAATTCAGCTCGCCAAAGAAAACATCAACTACGACTACAAGCTCGTCGCCACCGATCCGCTCAATCCCGAGCATGAGGGAAGCGAGTTTGAGAATGAAATTTTAGAGGGCTTTAAAGAAAACAAATATAAAGAATACTCCAGGATCGTCTATGATAAAGGTGGCGCTTCATATCTTTTGAGCTTGCCGATAACAAACTCTCAGCCTTCGTGCACCGAGTGCCACAGCATCAATGCAGCGCCTAAAAAGATGCAAGAGCTCTACGGAGATGTGGGAAATTTAAAAGGTGGCCTAGGCGATACGATCGCGATGATAAGCTTTAAAATTCCGATAAAAAGCATTCTGCTCTATCACACCAAAGAGTTTGTCGTTAGCGGCCTAAGCTTGCTTGTGGTGTTTTTGATCTGTATATTTTGTATCTATAAAATTCACAAAAAAAACGAGACCTTAAAGATGCAGACTCAGCTTTTACTGATAAATCAAAGCCGCCTCGCGCTCATGGGCGAGATGATCGGCAATATCTCGCACCAGTGGCGCCAGCCGCTATCTCAGATCAGCTCCACGCTCATAAATTTAGAGCTTTACAACGAGCGGGGCAAGCTCTCAAAAGAAAGGCTCGAAGGCGGCATCAGGGACGCGGGCGAGCAGGTGAAATTTATGAGCGATACGATCGAGGATTTTAAAAATTTCTTCAACCCGAACATGCCGAAGAGGGAATTTAGCGCCGGCGAAGCGATCGAGCAGGCGCGTAAAATTTTAAACGCCTCGCTTAAAAAGCACGTCATCGACATAAGCGTGCGGATAGAAGAAAATTTTATGCTCTACGGCAACGTAAACGAGCTAATCCAGGTGCTAATAAACATCATAAACAACGCGAAGGAAGCATTTTTGGACATGCCGCTTAAACGGCGCGAGATTAAAATTTTCTCATTTTTAAAACAGGGCGAGCGAGTAATCACGATCGAAAATAACGCAAGCCGCATCGACGAAGCGCGGCTGGGTAAAATTTTTGAGCCGCACTTTACGACAAAACAGCAGGGCAGCGGGCTCGGACTATATATGAGCAAGATGATAATCGAAAAAAACGGAGGGAGCATAAGCGCTGTAAATTCCGACGAAGGCGCGATATTTACGATCTCTTTTCGTTAAATTTAGACTTCATTAAATTTCTCCCTTTTTCACCCTTTTTTGTTGATATTATTTCGAGCGTAGAACTTTGCTAATTTAAAATTTCGATTTTCAAAGGAGGAGCCATGAAAAAATGGAATAAGATGCTACTAGGCGCGCTAGCCTGTATTAGCATTTTTGCCGTAGGAGCCTGTGCTGATGAAGGCATGGGGCATGAGATGGAAATGTCGCAAAAATCGCGCGACGTCATCGCAAATCCTAAGGGCACGTTGCAAAGCAGAGGCGTCATATCCTTGCAGGACTACGTCGTAGAAGAGCGAGAGATGTATGACTGGTTGTTTAAAAACCACCCGATTTTTACCAAATACGGCGGTAAAACGGTCGGTAAGATGGATGTACATGACCGAGGTTTGGAGTGGCTTGCGGAAGGGCATGGATTTGACTTTTCAAAGGCGAGTAAAAGAGATGACGGCAAGGGCTATAGCTCTATGATGTATAGAATTCCTGCGGGATCTTCCTTGCAATTCCCAAATAAATTCATAGGCCCTGAAAAATGCGGCGAGTGCCACCCTGCGCAGTATGAGACATGGAGCAGATCGCGCCACGCCACTACTATCCGCTTCCCGGGCGAGCACCCGGAGGTTAATAACAACCTAACCGATCCTGTATTTAGCCCGGATACGGCGTCGATCCTTCCAAAAGGTATCACTCCCGACGTGATCTACGCTACCGTAGGACACTTAAGGACTAAATTCGGCTACGTAGATGCGTGGCTGCTACGCGGAACCTATCACGTAGAGGGCGGCTTGCTACGAGACGGCACCGGTCAGATCGTAGCCGGCGGTAACCAATTCCAAAGGACTTGGGCGTTAAATTTAGACGATGAGACGGTCAAAAAGATCAAAAAGATCGTTCCGGAATTCCCGGAAACTCTAGCCGATTATGGCGATAACGGCGGTTACGTAAGAGGTCTTGCGTCGTATGCTGCGAAATATAAAAAATCGATGTTTTTCCAAGCAAACAGCTCGTATTGCGAAGTCTGCCACCCATTCAAATTCGATTTTAAAACTAAAAAAGAATTCTATGCTGCTTTGGGTAACGCAAAAGAGCTTCAAAAGCACACTATCTCCAAAGGTATCACCTGCGAAGAGTGTCATGGAGCGGGCGGTCACCTTGACGGCGCTACAAATTTTAGAACCTCAAACTGCGAACGCTGCCACCAAAGATTTAACTATAGCCCTGATTTAGCTCGTGCGAATCCGCTAAACAACGGAAATCCCGATCTATCTCTTAGCTCTAAATTTAAATCTATGGGACCAGGCTGTGGCTCTGAGGGCTCTCAATCTTACTTTACCGCTCACTACGAGAAGGGTATGCGCTGCGTAACCTGCCACGATCCGCACGATAACACCGGACCGGTAGTTGGCGATAAAACCGTCAAGGGCGTAAATTACAACTCCGAGCAGGGCTATTTGAGCGCGTTTTATACAAAGCCTAAGATCACAAAAGAGTGCAAGGATTGCCACCAAGAGCAAGCCTACATCGCCGCAAGAGCCGATACGCATAAAGACAACACTTGCGCATCTTGCCACATGCCGTTTATGATGAGCTGCGAGAACTTCTACGCTATTCAGTTTCAAGACAACGCAGGATTTGATACTCAAAGAAGATCGCACATCTGGAAGATCGACATCGATCCTGCTAGAAAATCTCTAGTCGCAGGCGATGCCGCTAAAGGTCCAAGAGATGCGAAAGATTGGCACTTCCAAAGAAATAAAGATGGGCGAAATTTCGTCGATCTTATGTGGTCGTGCGCACGAACATCTTGGGCGGATAAAGATATGCAAGATACCAAAGGCTGCCACAGCCCTGTCGTTTCCGAGCTAAAAGAGACACTTCACTTCAAGAACCAAAAGCAGGTTTACGATGAGGTTATGGGCTGGCAAACTCCAATTAAGAGCGATTTCTCGCAAGTTAAGATCGGTATTCAAGGAATTTACTCTATCCTTGAGACTAAAAAGCTTAACTCCAGCGATAAAACTCGCGTCTATGAGCTAATAGAAAAAGCTCAAGACACCGTCGATCTTATCGAAAAAGACGGCTCATGGGGAATGCATGGCTTTAAATATACTAAACAAAGGCTAGAGGCCGCTAAAGAGTATATCAAAGAGGCTCAAAGAATTCTAAATAATAATTTATAATTCTTTCGGGGTCGCATAAGCTCGCGGCCCCGAAATTTAAAAGGCAAATGTATGCAAAAAAGACTAAAAATTTTCTTGCCTATCGTTTTGGCAAGCTGCGCGTTGGGCGCGAATTTAACTACGCAAGAACAAAAAGAATCTTATAGCATCGGAGCTTCTACCGGAAGCTATGTTTCAAACCAGCTGCATTCACAAGCCGCGTTAGGTGTCAAATACGACTTAGATGCGGTGATAGAGGGGTTTTTGGACGCTCTTAAAAAGCAGCAGAAGCTAAAAGATGAAGAAATTATTGCGCTTTTGAATCAAAGAGCTGATAAGCTAAATAAGATCGTAGAAACAAATTCCAAAGCGGAGCTTGATAAAAATTTAAAAGCAGGCAAGGAATTTATGGCGAAAAATGCCAAAAATCCAGACGTTAAAACCACAAAATCCGGTCTTCAATATGAAATTCTAAAGCTAGGTATGGGCGAAAAGCCAAAGCCCGAGAGCGTAGTGGTGATGAACTACAAGGCGTATTTGACGAATGGTAGCGTATTTGACGATACTTTCGCATCTAAAATTCCGGCGCATCTTTCTATGATAGGCTTAATCGACGGATTGCGCGAGGGATTGCTTTTGATGAATACAGGCTCGAAATATAAATTTACAATCCCTAGTAATTTAGCCTACGGCAACGTGGACGTAGATAGAATTCCTGCGGGTTCTGTGGTGATTTTTGAAGCCGAACTGCTAAAGGTTTTAAAGCCCGGCGAGCTTGCCGATGCAGCCAAAAAGCTTAGCGAGAGCGAGGCTAAAAGCTTTCACGACGCGAACAAAACAAAGTAGTTTTGCTTAAATTTAGTCGGAGGAGAATATGCAAAAGCAAAGAAGAAATTTTATAAAATCCGCCGCACTCGGCTCTTTGGGGCTTGGCGCAATCGCCTCAAGCTTACTCGCACAAAACGGCGCGGATAAAAGCGCGCAAGATGCAAATACGAGCGCCAAAAAGCAAGAGCCGAAAAAGCCGCACTACGGCATGATATTCGATCAGAACAAATGCGTCGGCTGTACCGACTGCGAAATCGCCTGTAAAAAGGTAAATTTGGTCCCAAAAGGTCAAATGAGGCTTTTTATCCAGGATAAAACCGATCCGCTAAATTTGAAAGAAAAGCGCTATGTTAGAGTTTCTTGTCAGCAGTGCGAGGACGCGCCGTGCGTAAAAGTTTGCCCGACGAAAGCCTGCCACAAAGACGAAAAAACCAGCATCACGACGATGAACACCGATGATTGCATCGCCTGTAAATACTGCATCGTAGCCTGTCCTTACGACGTGCGATTTATAAATCACGAGACCAAAGCCGCAGAGAGCTGCAACTTCTGCTTGGATACGAATTTAAAAGACGGTCACGAGCCTGCCTGCGTCGAGGCGTGCAGATACGAGGCGATCGTATTCGGCGATCTAAACGACGAGGGCTCGCACATCAGCAAGCTGCTTCGCGTAAAAGATAGCTTGCGCATGCATCCTGAGTGCGGCACGAAGCCGAGCCTGCGCTATATTCCTGCGGTAAAACTAGGAGTGTGATATGAACGGAGCTATAAATTTCACTGCGACCTTCTCGCACGGCGTTGAGTGGGGCTGGCCGATCGCGGTTTATCTTTTGCTAGCGGGTATGAGCGGCGGCGCTTTAGTAGTCGCGATCCTCGTCAAATTTTATAAAAAGCAGACCGAAAGCACGCCGCTATTTAAGGCCGCGTCGTTGCTATCTTTCGTAGCGATCTTGCTCGGTATGGTTTGTCTGGTAGCCGATTTAGAGCGACCGCTTCTTTTTTGGAAAATTTTGATTAATTATAACTTCACATCGGTTATGTCCGTGGGCGTGGCGGCGCTTTGCGTCTATATCCCGCTTAGCTTCG
>CAUSCW010000060.1:0-8983 GCA_963530195.1 uncultured Campylobacter sp. | reverse complement strand
GCGATTTTAGCTTATTTAATCCTTCTAATTTCAAATTTTACGTTTTTAAAAAAGCGCGTTTTTATCCCGCTAGCGGCAGTTCAAAACGCTCTGCGCCAAGGAGATTATCACTCAAAAATTCGCGATATAGAAGCGCTAAATCCGCTAAGCTCCGTCTTAGAAATTTCTAAATCCATAGACGAGGTTTTGAAGTCTAATCTGCGCCACGGCGATTTTAGCCTCAGCTTTAAAGATGCGCTAAAATACAGCTCTCTTTCAGTGCTTAGCATCGATAACGTAGCAGGCACGATCGAAAGCGCTAGCAACGGCGCGCGCGAGCTTTACGGCGATGATGTCGTAGGACGGAATATCTTCGCGCTGCAAGCAGGCTCGTTTTATGATCACGCCTATCAGACCCAGCGCGCAAACTATGTCAAAGAAAACTACGTCGTAACCCGCCAAGAAACCAAAAATGGCGTCAAAGACCTTTATGTTAAAAAATCTTATATCCGCGACGGAAGTAAAATTTCAACCCTTTTTGTGGTGCTGGATGCGTCAAAATATCGCAGATTTTACGATGAAACAAAGCAAAAATATGAGTATTTAAATCACGCGCCTATCGTTACGCTCGTGTTTGACTACACTTCGGGCAAGATCGTAGATGCTAGCAAAAATATAAAAGAGCTTTGGGGTTACGAAGCGGCGCAGTTTTTAAGCGGCGAGATAAGGCTATGGGATTTGCTGGATGAAAAGGATGCGAATGAGGCTAAAAACGAAATTTTAAACCGCTTAGCCGATATGCCCGCAGAAGAGCTAAGCTTTTCTCAAAGCTATAAAATTCGCCACAATGACAATATCCGCTATAGCTACGAAGTGAGTATCTATGTCAAAAAGTCCGCCTCCAGGGCTGCGTTTTATTTTCAAAATATCGATGACGATGTTAAGGCGATCCGCGGCTTGCAGGAGGATTTGGACTTTTATCGCACGGTAATCGAGACTAGGAATTTTTGCACCTGCTTAATCGACCTTGATGCGCAGACGCTATCGTTTGATAAAAATTACTTTAAAATTTTAAAATATCGCGGCAAAAGGCTAAACACTGCGATGAGCTTTGGGGAGTTTAGTTATGAAATTTACTTCGCGGATTTAGAGAATTTCAATAAAATGATCCGCGAATGCACTGCCGGGCTTAGGAGCGATTTTAGCTGCGAATTTCGTCTGCGAAACGCCGCTAATGCCTATACTTGGATCAGTATGCAAGGCTACGTCACCGAAAAGCACGGCTCTCGCTCTCGCCTTGTAAAAACTACGCTCGAAGATATCAGCTCGCGCAAGCAGACGGAGCTGGAGTTAAATTTAAACGCCAACGTCTTTTCGCGCTCGCTAGAGGCGATTTTAATCACAGATGAGAGCGGTCGCGTGCTGCGCGCTAATAACGCCTTTTATGAAATCACCGGCTATAGCGAAAGCCAAACCATCGGCAAAATTCCAAATTTCTTCGCTCCTACAGAGGGCGGGGCAGACGTGATGGAGAGGATTAGAAAAAATCTCGTTGGCAAACAGACCTCCTATAAAGATGAAATTTACGGACTAAAAAGAGGTGGTGGCACCTTTCCTGCGTTATTTACGGCAATTGCGATAAAGGATGATTTTTCGCTTACTTCAAATTTCATTCTGATGTTTACCGAAATTTCGCAGATCAAGCAAAAAGAGAGCGAGCTAGCCAAGATCGCCCATCACGACGCGCTTACCGGGCTTCCAAATAGAGTGTATTTTATGAAGGCTGCGCAGAGATTTACGGCAAGCTCGGGCGAAAATTCCAAGCTTATGGCAGTGCTTTTCATCGATTTTGACGGCTTTAAGGCGATCAACGACACCTACGGGCACGAGGTCGGCGATATGTTTTTACAAGCGATCTCAAAAGCGATGAGCGGGCTACTGCGTAAAGGCGATATCTTGGCGCGCCTCGGCGGCGATGAGTTCGGCGCCATCATCGGCGATCTGCAAAGCAAGGATGCCGCGCATGTGCTATTAGATCGTCTGCTTGGAATTTCAAAGATGAAATTTAATCTTAAAGGCAACGAAATTAGCGCAAGCATCAGCGTTGGCGCAGCGTTTTACGACGGCAGCGAAAAGATCGATTTTCCAGGACTTTTATCGCGCGCGGATAGGGCGATGTATCGCGCCAAAACGAGCGGCAAAAACCGCTACTGCATCTTTGAGCGCGCCGAAGCAGACGGACCTAGCGAGGAAGGGATTGCTGCAGCGATCGAAGAGGGGGAGTTTTTCGTGCTCTATCAGCCGATCATTAGCGGCGCGCAGATTTACGGATATGAGCTGCTTTTACGCTGGGATCGCGGAAAGCGCGGAATTCTTGCCCCACAGGATTTTGCGCAGATATTAAGCGAGCCGCGATTTGAGTTGCCGATCTCAAAATTTGCGTTTTCAAAGATGATGGAATTTAACGCTCAAACGGGCGCAAACTGCTCTATAAACGTAAGTTTAGCCGTGCTTACAAACGACGAATTTTACGATTTCGTAGCTCACAGCTTGCGAGACAGAGCTAATGCAAAAGGCGAGTTGATGTTTGAGATAACCGATTTTAGCGAGCAAAATTTTAAAGAATTCGCCCCTGCGCGTGGGCGTTATGCAGATCTTGGGGTTAAATTTGCCCTTAATAGTGCAAATAAAAGCAATATTCCATTCTTGAATGCCCAGCCTTTCGATATCGTTAAAATCGACCGCGAGCTCTGCCTTGACATAGGCAAGAAAAAAAATGCTATCCGAACGATGGTGGAGATCACGGGCAAACTAAAGCGGGAGTTTGGATTCGCAGTAGGTGCTCAAGGGGTCGAAAACGCGCTGTCGCTGCGGCTCTTAAACAATTTGAAATTTAACTATCTGCAGGGAAATTTTATCGCAAAAGCGCTTGATCGCAGGGAGATAGACGCTTTCATCGCGCGCTTTAAAGACACGCCCAAGCTTGCAGCCATCGACAAAGATGAGTTTATCAGTTTTTTAAACGCGCTTGATTACAAAGAGCTTGCTTTAAGCTTCGTTTCGCGCGCCGATGCAGGCGATCTGAGCCCCGGAGAGTTTGAAGGCTTTAGAGCAAAATTCGGCGAAATTTTAAATAAAACTCAAAGCGCGGGCAGCGAAAAATTTGCGCTAAATACAGAAATACGTAAGCAAATTTTAGATATTCTTTCGCTTGATTACCGCGTTTTGGCAAGCTTCATTCAGAGCTTTAAAACGCGGCTGAATCAGTTCATAAGCGATTTGGAGGCAGCATGATAGATAGCGTTAGCGCCGATTTTGATCACGAGATACCCAACGGCTCGAGGCTTTATTTCGGAAAGAGCGCGCGGCTCAAGCGCGAGCTGGAAAATAAAGCGAGCGAAATCCTCGTTAAAAACGGCTTTAGCGAAATTTTGACGCCATATTTTTCATATCATCAGCACCTAAGCGTCGCGCCGCAAAAGCTTCTCAAGCTCTCCGATCCCACAAACCACGAGCTAGCGCTTCGCGCAGACAGCACCGTGGACGTCGTGCGTATCGTGCGCAAGCGGCTGAAAGACGATAAGCTAAGGCGGCTATTTTATGTCCAGCCTACCTTCAAATACCCAAGCGACGAGTTTTATCAGATCGGCGCGGAGCTGATCGGGGAGAAAAATTTGCCGCTTGCGATCAAAATCGCGCAGGAATTTTTTAAAGAATTTGATCTTGTGCCCGCGCTTCAGCTAAGCAACATCGAGATTCCGAAAAAAATCTGCGAAATTTTAAATTTGCCGCTTGAAATTTTTGAAAAGGGCAAGATTGAGACGCTGCTTGAGCAAAATTTGCCTTGGCTGGACGCTACGGCTCGCGCCACGTCGTTAAAGGACGTGCGGGCTCTGCGCGCGCAGGTGCCTGAAGAGCTCGTGCCATGCCTAGATGAAATTTTAAGCCTAGGCGTGGATTATGAGCGTATCTGCGTTTCGCTGCTGTATTACTCTAAAATGCGCTATTACGACGCGCTATTTTTTAGATTTTTAGACGCGGGCGCAGTGTATTGTAACGGCGGAAATTACGAGATTGACGGGCTAAAATCCAGCGGCTTTGCGCTGCTAGTGGATGCTTTGATAGAAAAAATTATGCAAAAGGATGAGAAATGAGTAAAGTTGACGTAGTCATCGGCGCCCAGTGGGGCGATGAGGGCAAGGGCAAGATCGTAGATATGATAAGCGCGAATTACGATTTCGTATGTCGCAGCAGCGGCGGGCACAACGCGGGCCACACCATCGTCATAAACGGCGAGAAATTTGCGCTACATCTAGTTCCTAGCGGCGTGCTTCATAAAAATATCATCAACATCATCGGAAACGGCGTCGTGATCAACCCCGACGTGCTGATTACCGAGATGGCGCAGTTTGAAAATTTAAAGGGCAGATTTTTCATAAGCGAGAAGGCGTTTTTAAATTTACAGTACCACTCGCTGATCGATCAGGCGCGCGAAAAGAGCAAGGGCGAGCTTGCGATCGGCACTACCGGCAAGGGCATAGGGCCTGCGTATGCCGATAAGATCGCGCGCACGGGACACCGCGTAGCGGAGCTTTTGGAGCCTGAAAGGCTTGCCGAGGCGCTATCGCGCGATTTCGCTTCGCATGAGAGCGTTTTTGAAAAAGCGGGAGTTAAAATTCCTAGCAAGCTTGAAATTTATGACGAGCTAAAGCGCTATAAAAGCGCGCTCGAGCCATACATCGCCGATACCACGCATATGCTGTGGAAGGCGCTTGATTACGACAAGCGCGTACTCGTAGAGGGGGCGCAAGGAAGCTTGCTTGATATCGATCACGGCACCTATCCTTACGTCACGAGCTCGACGACTATCGCGGGCGGGGCTTGCAGCGGGCTTGGGCTCGCGCCGAAAGATATCGGCACGGTGATGGGAATTTTAAAAGCCTACACCACCCGCGTCGGCAACGGCGCGTTTCCTACCGAGGATAAGGGTCCGCAAGGCGAGGCGATGCGCGAGATCGGCAAAGAGTATGGCACTACGACGGGTAGGGCGCGCCGCTGCGGCTGGTTCGACGGAGTGGCTACGAAATACGCCGTGCGCCTTAGCGGCATCGACAAGCTCGCGCTTATGAAACTTGACGTCCTAGACGGCTTTGAGAGCATTAAAATTTGCCGCGCATATCGCTACAAGGGTGAGGAGATTGATTATTTTCCGATCGATTTGGAAGCTGCCGAGCCGGTTTATGAGCAGATACCGGGCTGGGACAGCGTCAAAGGAATTTCAAAATTTGAGGATCTGCCGCAAAACGCGCAAAATTATATCCGCAAAATAGAGGAACTAAGCGGCGCGAAGGTGGGCTTCATCTCCACCAGTCCCGAAAGAAGCGACACGATAATTTTATAAAATCGGGCGGAATTTTAAGAATTTTAAAATTCCGCCGTTTGCAAACGCGGGCGGCGCGACCGCTCATAGAACTGAATTTAAAGGAACGATCATGCGAATACGACTACCACATGTGCCATATATAGCGCGTAAAATAGCGCTGGATCTGCTAAACTCGGGCTGTGTTACGCTTGGTGCGGGCATAGAGCCCGTCGCCAAGGAAGCGGACGAGATCATAAGGACCGATCTGCAAAAAGAAAGAGCGATAGACGAGCGCGCAAACGAGCTGATAGATGAGCGCATAAGCGAGCTAGATGAGATGAGCGTGAATAAAAAAGATATGTTTTGGCTCATCAAACGCCACATCGCAAACGACGAGAATTTCGAGCTAAATTTTGAGGATCGCTACGGCACCATATCGCATAAAATTTTAGAAACCGTTTGGAAGAAAAATTTGATCGATTACAAAGTCTCCGAAAACAGGCTGAAGACGATAATTTATAACGCGATCGAGGAGTATTTGAAAAGCTACCAAAAGATCGAGGACGAGGTCTGTGAAAAGATCGAGGGCTACAAGCAAAAATTGATCCCAGGTACCGAAGAATACGAGCTTGTGTTTGAAAAGCTCTACGAAGAGGAGCTAAGAAAACGGGGCATGCTGTAATGAACGCGTATATCTATATAGAAAACGGCATCTATCTGCAAGCCAAGGCGTTCGGCAAAGGCGGCAGCGCATTCGGCGAGCTCGTGTTTAACACCTCCGCCACGGGTTACGAAGAGATCATCTCCGATCCCAGCTACGCGGGGCAGTTTATTATCTTTACGATGCCCGAAATCGGTATCGTAGGGATCAACGAAAACGACAAAGAAAGCTCTAAAATCCACGCCAGCGGAATTTTCGTAAGAAATTTTAATAACGAGCCTTCAAATTTCCGCTCGCAGATGAGCTTGGAGGATTATTTTCTGCAAAACGGAAAATTCGGCGTTTACGACATCGACACTAGATTTTTGACCAAGATGCTGCGCGACGAGGGCAGCCTGCGCGCCTTCGTTTCGACCGAGATCAGCGATAAGGCGGCTCTTAAAAAGGCGCTTAGCGAGTCTGCGCGCATAGAGGAGATCAACTACGTAAGCATCGTAAGCACGAAGGCGCCGTACAAGCACACATCGGGTCGCTGGAACGCCGAACGCGGAAGCTACGCTCAGCCCGTAAGCTGCGGCAAAAAGATAGCCGTGATCGATTACGGCGTCAAGCGAAATATCCTAAACGAGCTTTGCGATCTGGGTCTCGGCGTCGAAGTTTTCCCGTACGACGTTAAGGCGGAGAGCCTGATTGCTAAGCTTAAAGAGGGGCAGATCGACGGCGTGTTTTTATCAAACGGCCCGGGCGAGCCTCGCATGCTTAAAGAGGAGATCGCGCAGATCAAAAAGATGGTAGAGGCGCGCGTGCCGATTTTTGGAATTTGCCTAGGTCATCAGCTGCTAAGTAACGCGATGGGGTATGAGACCTACAAGCTGAAATTCGGCCAGCACGGCGCAAACCACCCCGTGCAAAATCTGCGCACCAAATCGATCGAGATCACCGCGCAAAACCACAACTACAATGTCCCAGAAACGATCGCGCAGATCTGCGAGATCACGCACCGAAATCTTTTCGACGGCACGATCGAGGGCGTGCGCTACAAAGACTATCCCGTATTTTCGGTGCAGCACCACCCAGAAGCCAGCGCGGGGCCTACCGAGAGCAAATATATCTTTAAAGAATTTCTTGAGATTTTATGATTTTTGAAATTTTGCCCGCATGAAATTTTACCGCGGCCCTGCGGTAAAATTTTAAATTTGCGGCAAGCTTTAAATTCTAACGCAGTCTTTGCGTCGTGAATTTAAGACTCGTTGCAGCCTGGATAATTGCAGGCTGGAGAGGTACACAAAGTGCACTTTTGCGGGCTGAGGATTGCCGCGGTGATTTTGAATTAAGCAGCTTTTTGGATGAAGCGATCTGTGCTAGTCGCGGTTTTAAATTTAAACCGGCTGCGCGCCGCATGCTTTTCATTCATGTGATTTTTGCATCCGCTTAGCTTTAAGCGTGCTCTCGGCTAAATTTTATGCGTTTTAAATTTAAAAGTTGGCTTAATGCACTTAGCCCTTTCAAAACAGATCCTGCGGCACATTTCTCATAGCTTCAAGCCCTTTAAATTTGACGAACCGTTTTGTTGCCGTTAAAAGTTTCGCTAGCAAGCTGCCCTGTCGCCCGTAAAATTTTATCTAACGTCGCCCGCCCGTTAAAGTCTTATTGACGCAATTTTGCCAGTTATGCCCTAGTTTTTGATAAACTATACCTGCCCTTCAAACCTTATCAGCGCCGTTTTATTTCCCTCTAAAAGCCATTTGCCTAAAATAAAATTCCACTCCGCCGCGTAGTGAAATTTTACCTGCGCTAGCTTTAAAATTTTACTTTCAGCCCCTTTTAAATCTCTTTCGCACCGATAAGATTTAGCTTGCGTCATTTTAAATTTTTACTCCATTCCTAGGCTGCAGTTTTTACTCACACTCCTTTTTAATCCCGCCCATATTTGACCTAAAATAAGAGTTGTGTTACTTTATGAAATTAAATTTTTAACTTAACATTATTTTAAGCTCAATAAAAGAGAAAATTTGAAAGAATTTCGTTTGAAATTTCGCCTTGAGGGGTCTGCTATGAGCTGCGCTTTAAAAGAGCTGGACGTCTTGCTAGTCGAGGATGATACTAAATTACTAGCCTCGCTGCATAAGGCGTTTGAGGGTATTTTTAACAACGTTTACAATGCCCAAAACGGGCTTGAAGGTGTGAAAAAATTCAAAAAATTTAGTCCTAATCTCGTCATTACCGACATTTTAATGCCGATCGAGGATGGGCTAGCGATGACACGTCAGATCAAACAGATCTTTCCGCATGCCCCTATCGTGGTGCTTAGCGGCTTTAGTAGGGAGGAGCAGCTAAAAGGCGTTATGGAGATTGGCGTCGAGCGGTATTACTTTAAACCGGTAGATATCGCCGCATTCGTGCTAGAGATAAGTGCGCTGATGAAGTCTAAGCTGGACTCTGTACGAGTCGTAAATATGGGCGCAGGCTACGTATTTGACGGACTTCGTCGTATTTTGCTGAAGGATGGAGAGCAGATCGTGCTTACTAAAAAGGAGCTTTCTTTTGTCTCGCTGCTAGCCAGTCGCGTGGGCGAGCTGGTACTTTACGAGGAGATCAAGCGTTATGTTTGGACCGAAGGGGCCGTGAGCGATACGGCGCTTCGCACCTTCGTCAAGCGTATCCGCGATAAAGTGGGTGGTGAAATCATAAAAAACGTCCCGAGTCTGGGATACAAGATCGAGCTTGAGCCTGCTTAAATTTGATCGCGTTTTTGCCGCTTTGTAATTTACGGAATCCACTCGTAAAATTTTGCGTTTAAATATGCCGCGATTAATGCGGAGCGAGGTAGAATTTTGCGCTCAAAGCGCCATAGATTAAAATTTTACGCTCATCCAACTTGCTAAATTTGACTTGATAAAATTTAGCCTCTCAAGCTTTTCAAAAACTTCTTTGCTTAAAAGCCCAAACTAAAAATTTCTTGCTAAAATATCGCAAAATTC
>CAUSCW010000059.1:0-9344 GCA_963530195.1 uncultured Campylobacter sp. | reverse complement strand
GCTTTAAATTTCAGATCCGAACAAAATGCGCCTCTAAATTTCACGCCAGAACGAAGCCCCGTTTTAAATTTTAACCGCGCCTCTTTAAATTTCAAATCCCGCCGCGACGAATTTTATCGCACCTTTTTGTCGTGCGGAAGTTGCGGCACAGCTATCTTAAGCGATGAAATTTTAGGCTCGCGCGGTAAGAATTTCAAAGCGTGTCGCAAAAGAGGCGGCGTAAAATTTTTAAAACCGAAATTTAGGGGTGAGCAAAAGGAGGGTTGTGATGCAAAATATCGATGATCTGCGCGTTTGTATTGACAGGCTGGATGATGAAATTTTGCGCCTTATCGACGAGCGCATGGGGTTTGTCAAAAAGATCGGCGAGCTGAAGCAGACCGCGGGCAGCGCGATCTACCGCCCGGAGCGCGAGCGCTCGATCATCAGCAGGCTGGATGGCGGAAAGGCGCGAAATTTAAGCAAAGAGGCGATCGAGGCGATATTTTTTGAAATTTTTTCGGTTTCGCGAAATTTAGAAAAGCCGCAGATCGTCGCGTTTTTGGGGCCTTTCGGCACCTATTCGCACCAAGCCGCCAAGAGCCGCTTCGGCGCGGTAAGCTCCTATCTGCCGCTCTCGAACATCGAAGCCGTTTTTAAGGAGCTTGATAGCGGCGAGGCCAAATACGGCGTCGTGCCGATCGAAAACAACACCGAAGGCGCGGTGGGAGCGACGCTTGATTGCTTGCGAAAATACGAGGGCGTCAAGATTGTCGCCGAAATTTATATGGATATCCACCACTGCTTTGCGAGCCACTGCGACGACATAAGCACGGTGGATCAGATATTCTCGCATCCACAAGGATACAATCAGTGCCTTAAATTTTTAGACGATCACGGCCTTAGCGGCGTTAAATTTACCGCGACCAAATCGACCGCGCTTGCGGCGCAGATGGCAGCTGCCACGCCGCACTCCGCCGCAATCTGCTCCAAGATCGCCGCCGATCTTTACGGAGTGCCGATGATGTTTCAAAAGATCGAGGACAACTCCGCCAATCGCACGCGCTTTTTCGTGCTGAGCGACTTTAAAAACCAAAAGAGCGACCGCAACAAAACGAGCATCCTAGCCAAAACCGACGACCGCCCGGGCGGGCTCGTGGACTTTTTGCAGATGTTTCGCAACGAAGGAATAAATTTAACCAAGCTCGAAAGCCGCCCTGTTAAGCTTAGGGATTTTAAATGCGTCTTTTATGTTGATTTTGAAGGGCATATCGACGACGAGCGCGTGGCGCGCGTGCTGCAAAACGCGCAGAAAAACGGCCATGAAATCACATGGCTGGGAAGCTATATAAACGGAGGGGAGTGATGAAATTTAACGAATTTGTAGAAAATCTAAGCAATTACGAAGCGGGTAAGCCGATTGAGCTTGCGGTGCGGGAGTTTGGTATCCGCAAGCAGGACGTGCTAAAGCTTGCCAGCAACGAAAATCCCTTCGGCACTAGCGAGGCGGTGCAGGAGGCGATCGCGCAAAACGCCGCCTGTGCGCATCTCTACCCCGATGATTCGATGTATGAGCTAAAAGGCGCGCTCGCCTCGAAATTCGGCGTAGAGCTGCAAAATATCATCATCGGAGCAGGCAGCGATCAGATCATCGAGTTTGCGCTGCACGCCAAGCTCAATTCGCGCCACGCCATACTGCAAGCGGGCGTCACTTTCGCGATGTACGGCATCTACGCAAGCCACTGCGAGGCTAAAATTTACAAAACGAGCGCGCAGGAGCACGACCTAGCCGAACTTTTAAAAATTTATAACGCGCATAGAGATGAAATTTCGGTCATCTTTTTGTGCGTGCCGAACAATCCGCTTGGCGAGTGCTTGGATGCGGAGGCTGTGTATGAGTTCGCTCGCAGCGTGGATGAGAACACGCTTTTAGTGATCGATGCCGCATACAACGAATTTGCGGCGTTTAAAGACGAGCGCAAGAGACTTGATCCTAAGCTTTTAATTCAGAATTTTAAAAACGTGCTCTATCTAGGTACCTTCTCGAAGGTCTATGGCCTGGGCGGTATGCGTGTAGGCTACGGCATCGCGCCGCGGCAAATCATAAGCGCGCTTTATAAGCTGCGACCGCCCTTTAACATCACGACGCTTAGCCTCGCAGCGGCGATCGCGGCGCTAAAAGACGAGGCTTTCGTGCAAAAGAGCCTGCAAAACAACGCCGCGCAGATGAGCCGCTTCGAGGATTTTGCGCGCGAGCGAAATTTGAAATTTACCCCTAGCTACGCAAATTTCATCACGTTCAAACTTAGCCCGCCGATAGATAGTAGCGAGCTTTGCGAGCAGCTTCTGCGCCGCGGCATCATCATTAGAAATTTAAAAAGCTACGGGCTAAACGCCGTGCGCATCACGATCGGTACGCCTGAGCAAAACGATCGCGTCTTGGGCGCTCTGGGAGAAATTTTGAGTGGATATTAAAAACAAAAATTTACAGGAGCTACGAGAGCTCTGTGCGCAGATCAGAGCGCGCATCATCGAAGTCGTGAGTAAAAACGGCGGCCATCTAAGCTCAAATATGGGCGCGGTCGAGCTCATCGTAGCGATGCACTACGTATTCGACGTCACGAGCGATCCGTTTATCTTCGATGTGAGCCATCAAAGCTACGCGCACAAGCTTCTAACGGATCGCTGGGAGGAGTTTGGCTCGCTTAGGCAGTTCGGCGGTATCAGCGGCTACACGAAGCCTAGCGAGAGTAAATTTGATTACTTCGTCGCAGGACACGCCTCGACGTCGATCTCTTTAGCCGTGGGTGCGGCAAAAGCGATCAGTCTAAAGCGCGAAGATCGCGTGCCGGTGGTGCTCATCGGCGACGGCTCAATGAGCGGCGGCATGACTTATGAGGCGATGAACGAGCTCGGCGATCTGCGCCTGCCCTGCATCATCATCCTAAATGACAACAAAATGAGCATCAGCAAGCCTATCGGCGCCTTTAGCAAATACCTAAGCCAAGCGATGGCGGGCGAGACCTATCAAAAATTTAAATCCCACGTAAGAGAGCTGCTCTCCCACGCTCCGCAAAGCGCGACATATATGGCAAAGCGCTTTGAAAATTCCTTAAAGCTCATCATCCCTGGGATGTATTTTGAGGAGCTTGGGCTTGATTACATCGGTCCCGTGGACGGGCATAATCTAGAGGATCTAATATCGGCGCTAAAGACGGCAAAAAGCGCGCGCAAGCCCGTCGTCGTGCATGCTCAAACGATCAAAGGCAAGGGGTATGACAAGGCCGAGGGCTATTTGGAGAGCTGGCACGGCGTAGGGCCTTTCGATATTCAAAGCGGAGAATTTAAGAAAAAATCCGCTGCCAAAAGCGCCACGCAAATTTACGCCGAGGCGCTTTTAAGCTTAGCCGCCAAGCATGAAAACGTCGTGGGCGTAACCGCTGCGATGCCAAGTGGCACCGGCATGGATAAGCTGATCGAGAAATTTCCGCAGCGCTTCTGGGACGTAGCGATCGCCGAGCCTCACGCGCTAAGCTCGATGGCTGCGATGGCGCGCGAGGGTTTTAAGCCGTACGTTACGATATATTCGACCTTTATGCAGCGCGCGTTCGATCAGATCGTCCATGACGCGGCGATTATGAATCTAAGCTTAGTCCTTGCGATGGATCGCGCGGGCATCGTGGGCGAGGACGGCGAGACGCACGAGGGGGTCTTTGACGTGAGCTTCTTAAACGCGATACCAAACGTCAGCATGTGCGCGCCGCGAGATGAGGCGAGCTTTAAACGGATCATCGAGTACTCCTACGCGCATGAAGGGGTTTTGGCGATCCGTTATCCGCGCGGAAGCTTTATTTTAGACTGCGAAATCGATACGCCTGCAGTAGAGCTTGCAAAATCGGTGTTTTTAAAGCGCAGCGATAGCGCGCACGTAGCGCTCATCGGCTACGGAAACGGCGCTGGCAGAGCGTATAAAACGGCTGAGGCGCTGGAGGGACAGATAGAGGCGGATGTCGTGGATCTAGTCTTTGCAAAGCCTTTGGACGGCGAGTTTTTGCGAAATTTAGCTTGCAAGGATAAAATTTGGTACGTCTTTAGCGACAACGCCAAAAAGGGCGGCGTCGGTGAAATTTTAAGCGCATTTTTGCAGGAAAATGAAATTTCGGACGTAAAGATCGTGAGCTTTGAGTTCGGCGATATGTTTTTGCCGCACGGAAAGACCGCCGACGTAGAACGCAGCTTGGGCTTGGACGTGAAAACTCTAACCGAGCGAATATTAAGTGATAAAAAGTATTAGTTAATATCAACTTTGTTTAAAGTAAAATTTGATAATATCACTTTAAAATTTTTTGAAGGACAAAAATGAGCCACGTAGAACTACTCAAAACTTGCGGTTTGAAAGCAACTCCTCAAAGATTGTGCATCCTAAAGGTGCTGGATCGCCACGAACATCCAAGCATAGATGACCTATACGAGGGGATTAAGGAGGACTATCCATCTATTTCGCTAGCGACGGTTTATAAAAATTTAAACACCCTGCTCGACGAAGGGGTCGTGGTCGAGGTGAACGCGCCGAATAAAAAGAGCCGCTACGACATTTATCAGATGCCGCACATCCACGTCGTATGCGAAAAATGCGGTAACGTCACGGATCTTTTCATGGATGATGCCTTTAATAAGGATGTTTTGAAAAATATCGAGCGCAAAGCGGGCAATTTCATCCGCAAGCTAAATATCACGGCTACGGTCGAAGACTGCGAAAAGTGTAGATAGTTTAAAGAATTTTCTGCTATTATTACCCACTTTATTTTTGGAGCGGGTATGCAAACTAAGCGTAAATTTTTATTGAGCGACGATTCGATTCTGCGGACGCTAGAGCGTGCGGGGCTGAAATGTCGCAAGGTAAAGATCGCTTGGTTTTATACTTCGTTCTACCCCGAAATTTACTACATCCGCCAAAACGACGAGTGCTCTTTGCACCACAAAAAAGAGGATCTCGACAGACAAACTTTAAATTTTAAAATTTCAAAAGATGATTTTAAAGAGGCTTTAAAAAGCAGGATCGCCCGCGTCGTGCAAAAGAACCGCTACGGCTTTGCTAACGACGAGGCGGAGTTTTGGTTAGAGCTTTACGGCGGCGAGCTAAGTACGCTCGTGATTTTACGAGCGAAATTTCAAAGCGAGGTGGCAAGCGCAAATTTTAATTTTGCAAAAACCTTCGGTAGCACCGATTTTTGCGAGATCACCGACGATTACCGCTACAAAAGCCGCTATCTAGCGCGCTACGGCATCCCGCCGCGCTCGCTTGATTTCGTGCACGCCCGCAACGTTTTTAAAAAATTTAGCCGAGTTAAATTTTTCGCTCCGCCCTATGCGGACAGCGTTAAGCTCGCGCGCTTGGCGCTTGAGCTGGCGTGGACGAGGGCGTGTGCCGCAAAAAGCGAGTATCAAAAAAACCTCGCCCCCGAAGCGCTTCACGAGCTGCGCGTGCAGATACGTAAATTTAGAGCCGTTTTGAAGCTATCCGCGCCGCTTTTCGAAGCTGAAAAAAGGGGCGAAATTTTAAAACTGCCCTCAGGATTTATTAGCCGCACCAATCAGCTGCGAGACCTTCACGCTTTTGCGGAGTTTTTAAAAGCCGACGACGCGCCCGCAAGCTTTTTGCAGCAGCTAAATCTTATCGCAAAGCGCTCGGAGGATAAAATTTTAGAATTTCTTTCTAGCGCGGAATTCGCAGATTTAAACGGCGCTATTAGCGGCTTTTTAAGCGGCGCGGACGGCATCTACGCGCGCAGCGAATATGAAAAAATTTCAAAAAAGTTCGCCTCCGCTCGCCTTTGCAAGCTGATTAAAAGCTTGCGCGCGGAGCTAAAAAATTTACAGCAAAGTTCATCGCTGCAGGCATTTCACGACGCGCGCATAGGGCTAAAGAGGCTACGATACGCGCTTGAAATTTTTGCAAGAAGCTTTGATGAAGGCTGCGTCAGAGATCTGTTTAAACGCACCAAGGTCGCCTGCGAGGATTTCGGCGCGCTGCAAGATATCAGCGTGTGGCAAAATTTCATCGCGATCTATCAAAAAGCAAGCGATAAAAGCGGCGTCGCGTTTGCGTATCTGCTGGCTCTGGACGCCCGCCTAAACGACCGCCGCGCCGAGCTGGAGGAAAAAATTTTAAATGAAAAAGAGGCTCTTTTGCGCGTGCTGAAAAGATCGCTGCGCAGAATCAAAGCATACGAATAAGGAATATCCGTGCAAAAACAGGAAAAAATCATAAAGATGTTCGATCAGATCGCGCCTACCTACGATCTGGCAAACCGCGCCATCAGCTTCGGCGTGGACGTTTCGTGGCGCAAAAAAGCGGTCGGGCTGACGCTTGAAAAGCTTAAAGGAGGGCTCGTGAGTATCGCCGACGTCGCGTGCGGCACGGGCGATATGATAAGCTCGTGGCGCGACGGCGCGGCACAGCACGGCGTGCAGATCGAGCGGATCGTGGGGATCGATCCTAGCGAGGGGATGCTCGAGGTAGCGAGGCAAAAATTTCCCGGCTACGAGTTTATCAAAGCAACCGCAGGCGCCACGACGCTAGATGACGCGAGCGTGGATATTTTAAGCATCAGCTACGGCATAAGAAACGTCGTGGAGCTGGACTCGGCGCTTGCGGAGTTTAATCGCGTCATAAAACCGGGCGGCTCGCTCGTGGTTTTGGAATTTACCAAAGCCGCAAGCGGCGGGCTCGCGTTTAAAATCAGGGATTTTTACGTAAGTAAAATTTTACCCAAAATCGGCGCCTTCATCTCGAAAAACAAAGAAGCCTACGAATATCTGCCAAGCTCCATCGGTAGCTTCCTAGACGCCGCGAGCTTTAGCGAAAAGCTCAAAAACGCGGGCTTTGAGCTGCGCGTGCAAAAGGGCTTCAGCTTCGACGTCAGCACGCTTTTCATCGCGGAGAAAATCGCGCAAAAGAGCGACGATGCTTAGCGTAAGCGAGCTAAACGCCCAAGCCAAGGCACTTTTGGAGACGAGTTTTAGCTTCGTCGAGGTCGAGGGCGAGATATCTAAGTTTAAAATCCAAAGCACGAGCGGGCACTGGTATTTTACGATCAAAGACGCGAGCGCGGCGATCGATTGCGCGATGTTTAAATTTAACGCCGCGCGGATAAATTTTATCCCAGCCGTGGGCGATAAACTCATCGTAAGCGGTAAGGTCTCGCTCTACGCCCCCACGGGCGCATATCAGATCCAGGTCTCAAATATCCGCAAAAGCGGCGAGGGCGAGCTGGAGGCGGCATTTGCCGCGCTAAAAGAAAGGCTTAGCAAAGAGGGGCTCTTTGATGCCGCGCACAAAAAACAGCTTCCAAAATTTGCCCAAAGCGTCGCGATTATCACGAGTGCGGGCTCAGCTGCGCAGGCGGATATGCTTCGCACGGCGCAGGACCGCTTCGCGCTTTGTAAAATTGATCTGTATAACGCGCTAGTGCAAGGCGAAGGCGCGCCTGCTTCGATCATAAGCGCGCTGCGCGTAGCCGACGAGAAGGGCTATGATGCGATCGTCATCGCTCGCGGCGGCGGCTCGCGCGAGGATCTGTGGTGCTTCAACGACGAGGCCTTGGCGCGCGCGATCTACGCAGCCAAAACGCCCGTCATCTCGGCAGTCGGGCACGAGATCGATTTTAGCATCAGCGATTTCGTAGCCGATCACCGAAGCCTCACGCCCACCGCCGCGATGATCGATCTGTTGCCCGATATTTGCGCGATATTTCAGAGCCTAGATGGCGTAAGCGACGCACTTGATAGGCTGATAAAAGATAAAATTTCATCCGCACAAAACGTGCTGAGCTTCGCAGCTCTGGAGCTTAAATCAAAATCGGTCGAGCCAAAAATTTCAGGCTCGCTTGCCAGGCTTTTAAATTTCGAGCTTAAATTTAAAAGCTTCGTGGACTCCAAGCTAAGTGCCGCGGAGCACACATTAAGCGCTAAGGATGAACTTTTGGCGCAAAAGGCGAAATTTTTTGAGATCACCAAAGACCTCGTTCAAATCCAAAAGGGCGGCAAAACGGTGAGCTTGGGCGAGCTTGCCGCGGGCGACGAGTTCGTCCTTTGCTCGCAGCAGCTCAGCAAAAACGCGAAAATCATCTAAAGGAGGCAAAATGGATAGGGTTTTAAATTTTAGCGCAGGACCTAGCACCATCCCGCTAGGCGTGCTAAAGCAGGCGCAAGAGGAGCTACTAAACTACGCGGGGCGCGGATTTTCGATAATGGAGATCTCGCATCGCACTAAAATTTTCGAGGAAGTTTTGCATAGCGCGATGAGTCGCGTGCGCGATCTCTACGGCTTTTCGGATGATTTTACGATTTTATTTTTGCAAGGCGGCGCGAGCCTTCAGTTCGCGCAGGTGCCGATGAACCTATACATAGGCGGCGTCGCAGAATACGCCAACACGGGCAACTGGACGAACAAGGCGATCAAGGAAGCGGGCGTGCTCGGCATAAACTACCGCGTGGTCGCAAGCAGCGAGGATAGCAAATTCGACCGCATCCCGGAGGTTAAATTCTCTGACGGCGCCGACTACGGCTACATCTGCTCGAACAACACGATCTACGGCACACAGTATCCGCAGCTGCCGCAGTGCGGCTGCCCGCTCGTAGTCGATAGCTCGAGCGATCTGTTTTCGCGCCCCGTGGATCTTAGCAGCGTAGGGATGTTTTACGGAGGCATTCAGAAAAACGGCGGTCCCGCGGGCGTTACGATGGTGGCGATCCGCAAGGATCTGCTGGATCGCGCAAACCCCAAAACGCCGATGATTCTGCGCTACAAGACGCAGGCAGATGCGGACTCTATGAGTAACACCCCAAATACCTTCGGAATTTACATGCTAAATTTAATGCTCGGCTGGATCAAGGACGAGATCGGCGGGCTCGCGGCGATGCACGAGCGCAACAAGCGCAAAGCGGCGCTACTCTACGGCGCGATCGATGCTAGCGGTGGCTTCTACCGCGGCCACGCGCAAAAGGAGAGCCGCAGCCTGATGAATGTGAGCTTTAATATCGCAGACGCCGCGCTTGAGCCCGTTTTCGTCGCGCAGGCGGAGGCGGAGGGGATGATCGGGCTTAAAGGACACCGCGTTTTAGGCGGCATCCGCGCATCGATCTACAACGCCATAAACTACGAGGACGTTGAAAAACTAGTCGCTTTTATGAGCGAGTTTGCGCGCAAAAACGGCTAGCGGCGGTTAAATTTAAAGGATTTGAACGCAGCTCGCGCTTATAGACGAGATTGTTTAGGATCCGCGCTTACCTTGTCGCTGAGCTAGTATTTGCCATAGCCCTCGCTTTTATAGCCGGTATTTTACGGCAGAAATAGCTTTGAT
>CAUSCW010000058.1:0-9469 GCA_963530195.1 uncultured Campylobacter sp. | reverse complement strand
GCGGCAAATACGAGCCAAAGCGGGATTTTATGCACTGGGCATTCGTGCGGGTGGATAAAACGGATGAGCTTTAGCTTAGTTGCCTTATTTTATGAATGAAGCAGGATAAATTTTGAAGCTAAATTTAGCTAGAAATGAAGCGTAAATTTAGCCTGCCAAAAATTTTATCGATAAAATTGCAAGAGCCGGTAAGTATTCATTTTTAAAAATTTAATGCAAAATCGGGATCGCTTGTCCGCTAAAAAAGAAGCAAGTCAAAAAAATCTCGCTTCATTAAATTTAAAACACTACGGAGTAAAAAAGCAAAATTTGAGTTAAAATAACCGAGAAAGGCGGTAAAAATGCAAATGCAAAAAGACAAAATTCCCGCGGACATCAGCCAAATTCCGCAAGAAATTTTAAAAAGCTACGATAGATTTTGCTTTTGTAGATATCTGTTTCTCGGGATACTTTTGACCTTCCTGATTTATATCGTCGTGTTTCTTACGTTTGTAAATGATGCGCCCATAATGTCGTTTTTATGCATGCTCGCACTATCTGCGATAAATATACTCGTCTGCCTAAACAGGCTGAAGTATAAAAAATATGCCCTGCTTCTATTTAGCGATGCAGATAAGGCCTTTATGCTTATATGGATACATGTGGCTGCGATATTTTACGTTCTTTATGCTTTTGTCGGATTTTATTTACAGATAAAATATCACATAGACTGGGATACGCGTCAGATTATACCCGCTATTTTTATCGCTATTTTGGTGGCGATAATAACATATAACGCAAATCCTGAATTTGACGCCGATGAGACCGTGTATCTACCGTCGCCAAAATCGCAGACAAAAATCGGCGGAGCGGTCGCTGATAAAATTTCCGGCGAGCAAAATTTTAACAAAACAAACGGCGAGGCGCAAGGCGCCCAAGATGAAGCCGCTAAATTTGAGCAAAAATTTAAACGAATTTTTAAATAACTTTATCGCTCAAATATATTTCATCAGCTCCTTATCGGAGTATCCCTTTGCTGTGGAATGACAGCTTAAATTTAGAATTTAAATCAATCCAAAGCAGCACTTTGCGTCTTTAAATTTGCAAGCCCACCATTTAAATATATCTATTTATCTACGTTCATTAAAACGCTTTAAATTAGCTGAGTATAGAAGTAAGAAAATAAAGAGCGTGGAGATTTTAGGCATAGCAAATGCGTTTAAATTTGATCTTAAACGCTCAAGGCTACTGCGTTAGCTTACATTTCAGCGCTTCTTGTAAAAGCGCATTGGCTACTACTCTCTCCTTTTTTACGAAGATAAAATTTTCGCCGTATTCGCTCTGCAGCTCGCTTTGTGGATCGGCACCCGTATGCATCACTATGATATTTGCTTTTAAATTAGATCCGTTTAGCATCTTAGCGACGATGTCGAGCTTTTGCTGATTTGCGATCGTTAGGATGATGACCGACGCATCGCGCGCATGCAGCTCGTCTATCGCAGTTTTTTGCATTATATTTACAAAATATATATTCTCTCCACGCGATTTGCCCAGATCCACAAGCTCTAAATCGCTCTCGGCGACTACGTATAGCAGCCCCTGATCTTTAAGACGTAGCACAACTTCTTGCCCTATCCTGCCGTAGCCTGCTACAATGATGTGATTTTTCATCGGCGGGATTTGAGTTTTATGTTCCTCATCCTCGAGCTTTTCGACCTTGGACTCGAAACGGTTGGCGATTTTGTTTAAATTTTTAAGAATAAACGGCGTTAAAATCATCGTCGCGGTTACGACTGTAATTAAAATTTGCCCGTTTTCCTTACTTAGCATATCGCGACTCATCAGTAGCGAAAAGATCGCAAGCGCAAACTCACCTATCTGGCATAGCGACAGCGCCGCTTTTAGCGCTATTCTTTTACCAGTAGAGAGAAATAAGATCGCGTAAATTACAACCGTTTTAAGCGCCATTATAACGATAATAGCGAGCAGGATCAGCCCATAGTGCGAGACGATTACTTCAAAATTTATCTGCATGCCAATCGTGATAAAGAAAAGCCCCAGCAGTATGTCTCGAAACGGCGTCAGATCAGCCTCTATCTCGTGTTTATACTCAGTTTCTGCGATGAGCATGCCCGCGATGAATGCGCCCAGCGTGTATGAAAAGCCGAATACATGCGCCAAAAAGCTAGCCCCCACGACGGTAAAAAGGATGGTCGCGATGAAAATTTCTTTAGAATTTGTCCTTACGACGTAGTAGAGGAAGTGGTTAAAAGCAAATTTACCGAGCACGAAAAGGATCACTACCACTATGGCGGCGCTTACGGCGGTTTTTAAGATTAGATAGTTCACGGGGGTGCTGTCGGTCGAGCCAAATATGTCAATCATAAGCAAGATAGGGATGACGGCGAGGTCTTGAAATAGCAGTATGCCAAGCACCTTGCGCCCGTAGTTTTGGTTGATTTCGCCTGTTTCGTTGAGCGTTTTTAGCACGATCGCCGTAGAGCTAAGCGCGAGCGCAAGCCCGATAATCATCACGGTTTTTATGTTTCCGCCGAAAGCTTGATCGATGATGAGCGCTAGAATAATACCGGTGCCGAGTACTTGGAGTATGCCATTAAAAAACACGTCCTTTTTCATACTCATCAGGTGATGGAAGCTAAACTCAAGCCCGATGGTAAACATCAAAAAGACGATGCCAAATTCCGCCAGCTCAGACATATGGGCGTTTTCGACGCTGCTTAGGCTATAGATCTGCGAAAAGCACACGCCCGCGACGATATAGCCGATGATGGTGGGAATTTCAAAAATTTTAAAGACGATATTTAGCACTATCGCAAGCGCCGTGATCGCAAGAAATAGCTCTATAACAAGCTCCATTAACTCCCTTTTTTGTAAGATTATGCGTAAAATTTAGCGCTAAATTTATTGTCAAATTTTACATTATCCGCGACAATTTACCGGAGGCGATAATCGATGAAATTTTATCTTTTCATATAAATTTACGGGTAAATTTTATAATGTGATTTTACTAAAATCCCGCTTAAAAATAGAGAAATTATGTCGCACTTTATCGCTAAATTTAGAGGTTCGCGACAAAATTTTAAAGTCTAACGCGGCTTGGAATTTTAAATTTTAAAACCAAATTATATCAAGGCGGTTTTTAAATTTAATTGCAAGAAAATTTACCTGGGTTTGTTTGGCGCGACTTTAAATTTGACGCGCCCATAAATCTGCACTGAAAGTCAAAATTTATCGCTTTAATCTACGCTTAAGAGGCAATCTTGCTTTTTTGATAGCATTAAAATTTCAGCTTATAGCACCAGGATCTGATTTTTGCTGAGCTTTAAAATTTTTATTTCGCAAACTTTAATCTGTCTCTCCGCCAAGCTCTAAAATTCTAGCCCGCAGCTCCTCGATCTCGCGCTCATACTCGGCGATCCTTTCTTGCAGGCGAAAGATCACGTCCACGCCAGCAAGATTGACGCCGAGCTCCTTTGTAAGGTTTAAAATCATGCGTATACGGTCCATATCATGCGCCGAGTACAGGCGCATCTTGCCCTCCGTGCGCCCCGGGCTTACGAGTCCTTCGCGCTCGTATTGCCGCAGCGTCTGCGGATGGATATCTAGGACCTTCGAAACTATCGATATGAGATAAACCGGCTCATCGTAATCATGCATTTTGATGCCTCCTTATAGCTTTTGCAGCGCGGCTTTGACGTCCTCGTCCAGCGAATCGACGTCGGGCAAAACGACATTTACCACCGCGTATAGATCGCCTAAAATTTTACTCTTGCGGTTTTGCACGCCATAGCCTTTTAAGCGGTATTTCTGCCCGTTTTTGGTATTTTTTGCGATCTTTATCGTTGCGCTTTTGCTCGGCGTCGAAATTTCTACCTTTCCGCCAAACATCGCCGTTCTCAAAGGAATATCTATTTTTTTGAAAAGATCGTCGCCTTCGCGCGTATACTCGGTGCTTGGCGCGATTTTTATTTCCAAAATTAGATCGCCGCTTTGCGCACCCGATCTTTGTCCTTTACCCCTGATGCGCAGCTTCTCGCCCGCATTGATGCCCGCGGGTACTTTAAATTTAACCGTCTCGCCGCCCACGCGCACGCTCATCTCGCCGCCTTGTATCGCGGTTTCAAAAGGAATTTCAATCGAGCTGTGCGTATCTAGGCTCTGCGCGCCGCCAAATCCGCCACCGAAACTACTGCCGCTAAAGCCACTAAAACCCTCACCACCACCGAAAGAGCTGAAACTAAATCCGCCACGTGAGCCTGCGCTTTTTGCGCCGAAAGAGCCGCCGAAAATGCTGTTTAGGATGTCGTTTAGATCGCCCATGTTTGCCGAGCCCTGCGCGAAATCGTGGAAATTCTGTCCGCCGAACATCTCGTCGCCATGGCGGTCGTACTGCGCGCGCTTTTTCTCATCGCTTAAAATTTCATACGCGGCGTTGATCTCTTTAAATTTATCCTCAGCTCCTGGTTCTTTATTGATATCCGGGTGATACTTGCGAGCTAGCCTGCGGTAAGCTTTTTTAATCTCCTCGGCGCTTGCTGATTTATCCACGCCTAAGGTTTCGTATAAACTGCTTGTACTTGCCATTTTAATCCTTAAAATCTTAAAATTTATGTAGATTATATCATAAAACTTTAGTGAGTGTCAATCAAGTTTGCTAAATTCTATTTATAAATTTTAATTTTGCGTTAAGAATATATTAGCGGACAAAATTTATAATTCCGCCAAAATTTCATTATCACAAAGGAAGCAAAAATGAAAAAATCGATCATCATATCGATAGCTTTAGCAGGTGCGCTTTTTGGCGCCAGTATCGACATTAAAGAAGCTCCAAGCAATTATGAGCGCGTAAATCCGGGCTTTAATCAAGATGTGGTGCTTTCGTATCATAGCTCACTTGCGGACGTAAAAAAATCCGTCGTCAATATCGCAACTAAAACCAAGATTAAAGCAGGCAATAGCCCGATGTCACAGATGTTTGACGATCCGTTTTTTAAGCAATTTTTCGACTTTGATATTCCGCAGCAGCAGGAGCGCGAGGGAAGCTCGCTAGGCTCTGGTGTCATCATCTCCGAAGACGGCTATATTGTCACAAATAATCACGTAATAGAAAATGCCGACGAAATCGTAGTTACACTACTAGAAGGCGATAAAGAGTATAAAGCCAAGGTAATCGGCACCGACCCTAAAACCGACCTTGCAATCATTAAAATCGACGAAAAAAATCTCTCTGCGGTTAAATTTGCCGACTCGTCCAAGGCTATGGAGGGCGACATTGTATTTGCTATCGGAAATCCTTTCGGCGTGGGCGGCACCATCACTCAAGGCATAATCTCAGCGCTAAATAAAAACAACATCGGGCTAAATCAATATGAAAATTTCATCCAAACCGACGCTTCGATCAACCCGGGCAACTCAGGCGGTGCGCTAGTGGATAGTCGCGGCGCGCTTTTGGGGATAAATTCCGCCATTTTAAGTCGCGGCGGCGGAAATAACGGCGTAGGCTTTGCGATCCCTTCAAATATGGTAAAAGAGATCGCAGAAAAACTCATCACAAACGGCAAGATCGAGCGTGGCTTTATAGGCGTTACGATCTCGGATATGTCTAAAGACCAAAAAGAGCTCTATGAAAGCAAAGAAGGCGCGCTAATCTCAAGCGTAGAAAAGGATATGCCAGCCGATAAAGCAGGTATCAAGCGCGGCGATTTGATTACCAAAATAAACGGCAAATCTATCAAAAACGCCAACGAGCTAAAAAATTTAATCGGCTCAATGGCTCCAGGAAGCTCAGTGGATGTAGAATTTGAACGCGACGGCAAAAGCAAGAGCACGACTATCAAGCTAGACGCGATGAAATCCGACTCCACCACCTTAGGCTCAGCCGGCGAGGACTCAAAAAGCGCAATAGAGGGGCTAAAGCTAAGGACGTTAAATGACAGCTTGCGCCGCAAATATAACCTCGACGACGATGTCTCGGGTGCCCTCGTCTTAAGCGTCAAAGATGGCTCAAAAGCCGATGATTACGGCTTTGAGGTAGGCGACGTGATCATCCAAGTGGGGCAAAACGATGTCAAAAGCTCAGACGATTTCGATCGATATATCAAAGATTACAAGGGCAAAAAGACCCTAGTTTGGGTTATCAGACGCGGAATTCCGCAAGGTCTTGTAATCCGCTAAGCTTGGTCCGCCAGGCTTAGCTGCGAGAAACGCGCAAATGTTAAAATTTAACCGCGACAAGCCCAGGACAAAGCATTAGCGGAGCTTGCGAATAAGCTAGCAGAATCTTTTGAGGTTTTGGACTTTTTGACAAGCGGAATTTCGAGCTTTCGAGTGCAAGAGATACATAAACTATAAAAATGGGCTTCCGGCAGGCATTAAAGCTACCGGAAGCCCTCTGTTATTTCAAGCACCTCCGCCGAAAGCCCTTTGCCATTTCAAAACACCGCTAAAAGCCCAGATTTTTCGCTTGAAATTTTTAGAATTTTGCTTTTTTGCTTTTGTTTTCACTTATAATTTTTAAAATTTAACTCTCCGCGCCGCTACTTTATCGTTTTTATCGCCTCGTCTGGGACTGCTTTAAAATTTTAATCTCTTTGCTAACAACATACCGCAGAAGTATGTGCTTCTAACCTAGAATTACTTCAAATTTTAATTCCTCTTGTATATTACTTCATTTTAAATTCTACAAATCCAAATTTTATAAAATTTATGCCTTGCCCTATTTCTTACTATTGGGAACTGCTGCTTTTTTATTTTAGCGCTTTTCTCGCAGCGTCGCTTCTTGGGAATCCCGCTGGCTAAATTCTAAAGTCGGAATTTTAAAATTCCATCATTTTGTAATCGTAATTTTTCGTTTAAGCTTCGATAACAAAAATAAGCTGAAATTTTACTTTATTATCGAAAACGTTGCATCGCAATACCCATTTTTTCGCATTAAGCTACCTTTCGTTAGAAATTTTATTAAATTTATTGTAAATAGGTATTTTTATAGTATAATGGATAGTTTTTATTTTTTACAAAGGATTATGGATTATGAAAGATATTAAGATGCCTATTATTTCTGGTTTAAGTTTGGCGGCATGCTTAGCCATTGCTCCTTCGCAAGCTTTAGCCGGTAATGGAGTCATAACGGTAACTAAAAGCGACGGCACCTCAAGTCAGTTATATAAATCATCAGGCGAAAATTACTCGGGCGGCTTTGAAAGTAAAGCAAATGCTCACGGACAAAACGATAATAATATCGTAACAATAAGAGGCGTTACCTCGGGTGGTGAAATTACCTGGAATCGCACGATCTATGGTGGAGGTAATGGCGATGGCACTCCCGAAGGATCTGACTTCAAATATAGACAAACTAGCTCGGCGGAAAATAATACGCTCAACGTTAGTAATGGCGCTACAGTAGCGATACTTGTAGGTGGCGAAGGAAAAGGTGCCAAAAACAACACGGTTAACTTGAATAATGCAGAAGTAAATAATGTCGTACTCGGCGGTAATGGCACATGGTTCGGTAGAACAAATGCTAGCGGAGACGCTATCCATAATGTCGTAAACATAAGCGGTGCTACTAAAGTATTCTTCGGCGGCTTTCCAAATTTTGAATACACTGCGGTAATGGGCGGTAGAGCGACCGGTACAAGCCAGGCAAATAATAATGAAGTAAATATCAGCGGTACGCCTACCATTGCTGGCAGGATTGCTGGTGCTGGAGTACAAAACGGCGGCGCAGACGGCAATAAAGTAAATATTACCGGTGTTGTAAATTTAACAAACGTAAATGGAGTAATAGCCTCAAAAGACAGCACCGCCACTTTACAAAATAATATCGTCACTATCAATAACGATGGTGCTGTAGTTACCGATGTTTTAGTCGCTAATGGTACAGGCGGTGGTATTAGCGGTCCTGGCGGCAAAGCAACAGCCAAAAATAATCATGGTAAGCTGATAAAAGGTACAGTAGGAAATATCAACGGCGCATATATGGTTAGTAAAACTATCGCCAACCACTCTACTATCGAGGGCGGTCATGTAACTAATTACGCATACGGAAGTTATTATAGAAACGACGCTCATAATCTTGCTTCCAATAGCCAGGGCGATTATGTTACCATCAGCGGCGGTACCGTAGATAAAGCGGTTTATGGCGCTTTTACATATTACGGCGACACAGATGGAGCTCATGTGAATATGAGCGGCGGCAAGGTCACGGGCGCGAATTCTAGCAACGATGACGGCGTATACGGCGGACTTAGCTACGACGGTAAGGTTAATAATAGCTATTTGGAGTTAACCGGCGGCCAAATAACCGGCGATGCAATCGGCGGAAGAAGTAACAATAAAGATGTCGCGAATAACTACGCAAAAATTAACGGTAATGCAAAAATAGGCGGAAGATTGATCGGCGGAGAGAGCCGCAGCGGAACGGTTACTAATAGCTATTTAGATCTGACCGGCGGCGAGATCGGTCAACAGGCCATAGGCGGCAAGAGCAAAACCGGCGCTTCAAATAATAAAGTAACCTCTACCGGCACGACTTTTAAAAAGAGCGTTACCGGCGGAGAAAGCTCTAACGGCGCCGTAACCGGCAGTAGGATATTTTTGACTAGCTCCAAAGTCGGCGAGAATATTTACGGCGGTAACGCAGCAGGCGGCAAAGCGGAAGATAACCACGTCAAACTTAGAGGAAACAATGTCGTAACCGGTGAAATTTACGGCGGTGTATCCAATGCCAAAGATGCTTCAAGAAATATCGTAGATATAGAAGACGGCGAAGTAGGAGGTACGATTTTCGGCGGAAGGGGCGTAAACTCATTTAACAATACCGTAAATTTAACCCGCACTCATGCCAAAAATCAAGTAAATGGCGGCGGCGTTAATACGAGCGGCGGCAGTGCCCACGACAATAAAGTAACCTTAGACGGCGCTAAAGCGGACGGCATCGTAAGCGGCGGTCAAGCCAATAGTGGAGATGCCGCAAAAAATATCGTAACGGCGCAAAATAACTCAAAAATAAATTCCGTTATCGGCGGTCAGTCTTCAAGCGGAGCCGCTAAATTAAATGAGGTACATTTAAACGATAGCGCCGTGACGAAAGAAATTTACGGCGGATATAGCATAAGCAATAATGCAGAAGAAAATATCGTAAATTTAACGAATACTACTGCAAATCATCAGGTCTACGGCGGATTAAGCTCACAAAAAGCTGCCGATAAAAATACCGTAAAATTAAACGGCGGCGAAGCTAAAAAGAATGTTTGGGGCGGACACGGTCGCACCGGCACTTCGCAAAACACCGTGACGGTAGAGGGAGGCGCACTGGTAGCGGGCAACGCACTGGGCGCAGAGGCGACAGCCGGCAGCGCAACCAATAACACCGTAAATGTCGATAGCGGCAAAGTTACCCACGACGTAAAAGGAGCAAAAGCTAGCGGCTCTGCAACCAATAACACTGTAAATTTAAAAGGCACAGCTA
>CAUSCW010000057.1:0-9541 GCA_963530195.1 uncultured Campylobacter sp. | reverse complement strand
ATCGGACCGACTTTATACCGCAGGCTCAAAACAGCGGCTATTTCACCGATAAAAATGAAATTTACAGCGACGGTTTTAACGATACGCAAATTCCGAAGAAAAATTTTAAATGGAAGCTTAGGCGGTTTTTTAGTTTGGATTGAAATTCTAGCCCAAACGGCAAGTTCTTAAATTTAGCGAGAATTTCACGAGCAAATAGAGAGTAGGGCGGCGAGGCAAATACTCGCTCGCCGCTCCTCTAGCTTGCCGCATTCACAAAGCTATGGCAGGTAAAATTCACTCAGCCCGTCGCCGCAGCAAATCCTCGGCGATCTGGGGATAGAGCCTCGCCCTAAAACCCAGACCGCCCCCAATCTTTACTTCGCCCCTTTAGGCGGCATAAACGCGGTTAGTTTGATATCCTCGCCTGCCTTGTGTTTATAAAGCTCGATATTTACCAGCGCCGTGTGGGAGATGTTGCCGTTGGCAAGCTCGCTCGTAGGCAGATCGATCGTAAGCACGTTCGGATTTCCGTTTTTGCAAAGACCCTCGGCGTTAGGATCGTACCACGCGCCTTCGAAAATCTGCACCACGCCGCGCATTATGTCGCTGCTTACATTGGCTCCCGCCAAAATTTCGCCGCGAGCGTTAAACACGCGCACCAGATCGCCCTGCTTGATGCCGAGCTCCTTAGCGTCCTCGGTATTTATTAGTACCGGCTCGCGATCCGCGACGGCGTATCTCTTGCGATTTGAGGTATTGCTCTGCTGCGAATGCAAGCGATCAAGCGGATGCAGGCTAAGCAGATGAAATTTCGCAGGCTTATCCTTCATCCCGAGCCACTCGATGGGCTCGAACCACATCGGATGCGCGCCGCAGTCTTTGTAGTTCATCGCAGCAATCGTATCGGAGTAAATTTCAATTAACCCGCTAGGCGTTCCCAAAGCCTCCAAAACGGGATCGTTTCTAAAATCCTCAAAGCTCACGTATGCAGCACTCTCTGGCGTTTCGTAAAATTCCGTCGGCTCGTTTTTCTCCCACCACTGCTCAAAGCTCGGCATCTGTATGCCCAAAGCGGTGTTTGCATTCACGGCGCTCGCCGCCCCTTCGTAAAATTCTTTGATCCAATCCATCTCCGTTTTGCCGCCGTCCGTATAAGCCTCGGCAAGTCCGTCGGCGTAAGCCTTGCAAAGATCGGTAAAAATTTGATAATCGTCCTTCGCGCCGTGCTGCTTGGCGACGACCTGCTTCATCGGGATTATATGCATATTGGAGTAGTCTCCGCTCATCGTAATGTCGTTGCGCTCATACTGCGTCGTGGTCGGGAACACGATGTCCGCCATCTTCGCAGTCGGCGTCCAGTAAATTTCATTCACTACGATGGTGCGCGGCTTGCGCCAAGCCTTGATATTGGTGTTGGTGTCTTGATGATGCACGATCGGATTTCCACCGACCCAGTAGATGAAGTCGATCTTCGGATAGGTGATCTTTGCACCATTCGCGTCGATCGTCTTTCCCGGATTTAGTAGCGCGTCCGCGATACGAGCTAGAGGGAAAGCGACCTTCGCCGTATTTACTAACCATGCTTGAGTGGCTTCGCCGCCTTGCTTCTGATCCTGCGCAAGCCCTAAAAATTTACCGTCCTTAACGATGCCGACGCTTGCCGCGTTCATTCCGCCGATCACGCCGCCCGCGCAGGTAGGCGCGCCGCCGTTAGCGTAGTGGTAGCTAAAGCCGAAGCCGCCTCCTGCAAGTCCGATCTGTCCTAGCATCGCGCACAAAGTCACGATCATCCAGTGCGCCTGCTCGCCATGATGAGCGCGCTGGATACCCCAACCCGCCATTATCATCGTGCGGTTTTCGTAAAATTTTATCGCAAGCTCTTTGATCACGTCCGCGCTAATGCCGCAAATTTCACTGGCCCACTCGGGCGTCTTAGCCACGCCGTCGCTCTGCCCCGTGAGGTACGGCACGAATTTTTCAAAGCCCACGGTGTAGTTTTGCAAAAATTCCTTATCGTACTTGCCCTGCGAATAGAGGTGCTGCGCCATGCCTAGCATCATCGCTACGTCGGTATTAGGGCGAGGGGTGATCCATCGCGCCTTGCCCTCGAAATACTTGCCGCTTACGGTTTTGATCGGATCGATGATGATGATCTCTTTGTCGCTGTTTTTTAGCTGCTCGAAATACTTAAATCCCTGCTCGTCCGAGCTCGTCCACGCCACGCGAAGCGTAGAGATCGGATTGAGCCCCCAAAAGACTACAACTTTGGAATTTTCAAGCACCACCGGCCACGAGGTTTGCTGCTCATAGACCTGATTTGAGCCCGTTACGTGCGGCATTATGACCTGCGCCGCTCCCGTAGAGTAATCGCCCGTGACGCCCGTAAAGCCGCCGCTTAAATTCATAAATCTATGAAGCAGCGTCCTTGAGACATGCACGTTGCCCGTGCTCTGCCAGCCGTAGCTTCCCGCAAACACCGAGTCCGCGCCCTTTTGCTCGCGCGTCTTTTTAAGCTCGCGCGCGACGAGTTTGATCGCGTCTTCATATTTTACCTCGACCCATTCGTCAAGCCCTCGAAGCTCAGGCTTTGGATTATCGGGATCGGCGAGGTAGGATTTTCGCACCATCGGCGCCTTAATACGCGTGTTATAAACGAGATCCGCCATCGTATTTTGAAGAGTATTGGGGATTTTAGAGGTGATCTTCCACGGCGCGGATTTTACGATCTTGCCGTTTTTAACGCTCGCTTTTAAAATTCCCCACCGCGCCGCGGTTAAAATTTCGCCGTTTTTCTTAAGCGCGGTAAGTTTATCCGCCGCGAGCATCGAGCTTGGGATGAGCGGAAGCGCCGAAACCGCCGCGCCGAGCTTTAAAAAATTTCGTCTTTTCATTTCATATCCTTTAAATTTACGTCCTTGGAGTGCTTTTGCAGATACTGCACCACCGTCCAGCTCTCATCCTTGCTAATAGGCGTGCGCGAAAGCATCGATTTAATGTAGCCGGGCCATCTGTTCGCCTCGTAGTCGGCGGGCTGGTGCAGAGCGTGACAGACGCTACACGAGGTTTCGAATTTTTCTTTGGCTTCGGCGAAAATTTTATCCACGTCGCCGCTTAGCGCGCCCTCGTCGGTGTAGGCGGTTATTTTAACTTTATTAAAGCCGTCCTCTTCGCCCAAACTCTCGCTTTGAAATTTAGCCTGCTTCGAAAACGCCACCGCGATTATGCGCGCTTTAGGCGTGAAATAAATAACGTTGGGCGCCTTTGGATTTTGATAGCCCGTGAGCGAAAATTTCACCGCTCCGTCCTTGACCTCCAGCACCTCTATGGCGTTTGTGGGCAGCAGCCTGCCGTCCTTGTGCGACAAATCGCCGCTTACGCTTACCTGCTTTAGCACCGTGCCGTAAAGCGTCTCGCCCGCCTTAACCTCGGCGCCAGCGTAGCTTGCGATCACAGCCGCAAGAGCCGCCGCAGCCGCAATAGAATTTAAAAACTTCATGCTTATCCTTTCTTAAAATTTTAAAAACTTCTCGTAAATCTGCCGTATAAAAAGCCCGCAAACATCACGGCCAAAATCGCTGCGAATGCCGCAAACACTATCTGTGCGCACTGCGCCGCGTCTGCAAATTTTATGCTCGGCACCAGATAAAACCCCTCGTCGTAAAATCCGCCGAAAAAGCTCTGCACATCGCTAAGCGCGGTGCCTGCGGGAAAGGACGGGGTGCCCGTGCAGCTTGCGGGGCGAAATAGCTCCGGCAGCAGGCTATCAAGCGGCGCCACAAAAGGAAATGCAGGCGCTGCGAGGCAATTTGCGGTATCTGCGGCGGGGTGCGGCGCAGAGCTTTGTAAATAGCCATATATCACGCCCGCAAAACCAAGCACGTAAGCAATGAGCCTTGCTATGAAGCCAAACGGCAGCAGCAAGCCTATAAGCGCGCCCACGCCCGCTACGGCAAAGCCCAGACGCACGAGGGTGCTCATCTGCGTAGGCGACATAAAAAGGCAGCGCTGAAAGAAAAAATATGATGTCGCAAGATAGCCTGCGCTTATCACAAAGAGCCAAAACCACGGCGCAGCGGTATTTTGCCACGCGTAAATCTTTAAAATCAATCTATTCAAGATCTCCTCCGTCTTATAAAATTCTTAAGAATACTTTTTAATCTTAAGATTTAAATTTATGAGGGGATTATAGCAATAAAAGATAAAAATTCAGGTCTGTATTGCCCTAAATATCGGAGTTTTATAAGCTTTAAGCTTAACGTATAAAATTTCAATTTTAAAATTTGACGCTCCTTGCGTGGCGGCGGAAAGTTTTTGAGATATGAAATTAAAACCGTAGATTTTATAAAATTTATCTTTATTCGGCTCTGTTTTGAGGAAAAATAAAATTTTGATCCGAAGTAGAGCGGTTTTTATCCCGGTCGCACGCCTTCCTTGAAAAAAAAGAGTGGGCGCAGAGCAGAAAAGAGAGCGGGGCAAGACGAGATGCGGCAGAACGAGGCTCGGTGCGACAAGATAGAATAAAGCTAGCCGTGCGGCGCAAATTTTAAAACCATGCGCGCTTAAAATTGCGATCACCCGAAGTTGTGCTCGATCAAAACAGCCCGTGATCGAAATTTACGCCTTACGGCGGCGTGGCGCAGCAAATCTAAAATTTAAAATTTAAGGCCGCTAAAAACGCCGCTGCATAAATCCTCCGACTAAATTTTATCCGTTTAATTCGCCCTGCCGCGAGCCCATTTAAATTTAAACTCTTTGCGCCAAGATACTGCGCGCGCTTGGGATGAAATGAAGAAAAGGACGATTCTGCGTCAAATTCGAAAAACAATTCCCGCGCGCTAAAGTCGGTTTGGTAAATTAAACCGACAAGATCGATTCTGAATGAAGGCGGCGAGAAAAGGAGGCGATTCTACGCCGCAGATCAAAACCATAAATGCGCATAGGCGGGAGATAAAGAGGGCGGCGGCGCGGATCGATTTTGCGCGCAAACCCGCAAGAGTACGCGCAGTGTTATTTCGCAGTAGAGCCTTACGGATTTGATCTCGCGCATAAAGGCTGAGATCAAGCCTAAATGCCCGCGCAAGGACAAATTTTACGCAAGCTGCGCAAAACGAGCTTTGCGCTAGCGCTAAATCGCGGCTTTTAGCGCCTCAAATTTCGCGTCTTGCTCGGCTAGCAGCTGTCCTTTCTCATCGCGCGAAACGTAAATTTTAAAGATATTCTCACCCGCTTTGTCGTAAAAGCCCACGAATTTCGAGAGCATTCCCATGAAAGTCTGCGTCACGAGGATGATCTTATCGATCTCATCCGTCTTTAGATGACCCCCCAAAATGCCCAGCCCATGCGCCTCATCGCCGTTTGCGCCCATGCCGAAATTATAATATCCCTGCGCGCTCTTGCCGCTTGGGATCTTGGTTTTAAACTCAATGATGAAGCTCGGCGTATTTTTTACGAAAAGCACCTCGCCCCAACTCTCAAGCTCCCTAATGACCTCGCCGAATTTATCGCCGCCCGCGCTCTTTCCGAAGCGCTCGGGCAAGTTTAGCAGCACGTCGATCTCCTTGGCGCCCAGCTCCTTGCAGATCTGCGCGATCGAAATTTTAGGGTTTTGCGCGAACAGCGCCTCGATTCTCTCTTTCATTTTCATCCTTTCTAAAATAAAATTTTAAGAGCCATTATAATATAAAAATTCTAAGTTACAGATAATGGCAATCAATTAAAGAGGATTTGAAAAGCTTATTCTAAGAAAAATTTAGCGCTACAAAGTGCTTATGCGTAGAATTTTAAGTGATAATACAAAGAATTTTATCTGCACGGAATTTTAGAATTCTAAAATTCCGCAAAGTTTAGAGCTATATCATAGCGGATCGTATCCGAAGCGATTGGACCCGCTATCGCCGCGCTGCACGAAAAATACAAGCAGCACTATCCAACCCACAAATGATACCAAAAACCCGATATCGCCGAAAAAAGCACCCACGATCGGCGTTAAAATAAGCAGAAAAAACTAGCCGCTTCTATCGGTGTCATGTAGTCGCCTGACCGATACGGCGATGGCTGGCACGAGCATAGCTAGCTGAAAAAGCGCATCTATAATGCCGATTTCTTGATGGACGATTTTGCCGGCTATTATTTGATTATACCCTATCGTAGTGCCTAAAACGCCATCTATCAAGCTCAAAACAATCCCGCCAAGCACGGTAAATAGAAAAAACCACCAGTACTCCGACCTCGATGCTCGCCCGCTAAATGCGGCGTATTTTTGCTTTACGCAAGTTTGCACAGACTCCGTAAAAGTCATCTCTAACTCCTTTTTTTAAAAATAGTGCGAGATTATACGATATCACCCCTTAAATTTAAACGCCTAAAACTCCCGCCCGTTCATCTGCCTTACGTGATACGCCAGATGCACTAGGCCGTAGCCGCCTTTTGAAGCGGTAACCTCCCTAGTGCCATAAACCGCCGAAACATTTAGAATTACCGAAGCTAACCACCCTATGGCAAATACTAAAGCGAAAAGCTGCGAGTCAAGCGCTATCAAGACTAGAGTTACTATCTCCGTAGCTGCAATAACATAAAACGCTCTTAGATAGTTTTTCTCTCCGCTGCAATCGTAAAGCTCTTTACTAACTAGCAGCTGATAGATCAGATATACCGCTGTGCATACGCAATAAATGCTTATCATAAAAACCGATGGTTTAAACAATTCAAATCCTACAAATATAGTGCTTACTGCGCTTATAGCCGAGGAAACCCCGACTAACACGGCGTTTGATAGCAGATCCGTGCTGCGTATTGCCCGCGCTAAAAAATATAGCCCCACAGCTAGGCATATCATCGATATAAGTCCGACACCCTCCAACGCGCCCACTTTATCTACATTCTTGATATATCTGCCTACCGCATTTAACGCCTCAAGCCCAAATGCTATATAAAGGGTAGTTTTGGCAGTAGATAGATTCTCGCTCTGCTCTTTAGCGTCATCCGTATAAACATACAGGATTGCTCCCGCGCCTACGGAGGCATTTAGCTTTCGCACCATATCAGGTAACTTAAAAAAATCGCTAATAAGCCAGATTAAAAATAAAACATTAGGTACCGAGAAAATAACCATAAAATGAAAAAAGCTCTGTTCTATATCTTTTAGGTCTGATGCTTGCACACCCAAATCCGGACGAGACGAGTTTATAAGCGCTAACAGATCGTTACCTTCTATACTTGTCCACATAACAGTAACCACTACTAAAAAAAGCCAGATGAGAAATGGCAGCCCGCCTAAAAGCTGAAAAATCGCGGAGATTATACGCCCAAGATAAAATCTATGCGCGCCGAAAGGCCCGAGGAACATATAAAATACGTAGGCCTTATTTAAATCATAAGCCTTAGCCGCTGAGATCTGCCTTGCTGAGCTTTGCGTAGAGTTAATTCTATCGGAATTTGAGGAAGCTGAATTTTGCCAAGTGGAATTTTGCTCCACAAAATTCTGCGAGTTCGCAGCATTTTCGGTAGAATTCAAACTTTTAGCGTTAGAATCTTGCTCGCTAGAGCCTGTCGCAGCAGAATCTCGCAAAATAGAATTTTCTTCATCTAGGCCTTGAGCTGCAAAATTTTGCCTTATGGAAGTGGAATTTTGCTCTATAGTATCATCCGTCGCAAGAGCTTCTTGCGCTAAATCTAAATTCTCAGATTGCTCCTGTGGTTTCTCATCCAGGGGATTTTTTTCTTCGCCGCTTTTACGTCTTATACTGGCTAGCGATGCAGGATTACTGCTGCCGCCCCAAATATCTTCGCCCATCTGCTCTCCTTGATTTTTAAAGCAATTTTACCTGAAATTTAAGGAATTTTTGTATATTCGCCGCTACAAATTCAAAACAAAGGACAAAAATGTCAAAAGTAACATTTCAAGGAAAGCCCGTAGAGTTAAGCGGGCAAGAGATAAATCTAGGCGATCGCGCGCCGCAAGTGCGCTTAGTAGCCCAGGATCTAAGCGAAATTGAGATCGCTAGCGGCAAGCACGTGCAAATCATCGTCGCCGTGCCGTCGCTAGATACGCCCGTCTGCGCGACGGAGGCACGCAAGTTCAACGAGCGCGCTGCATCGCTTCCCAACACCGAAGTAATCGTCGTTTCGATGGATTTGCCGTTTGCGATGGGGAGGTTTTGTACGACTGAGGGGATCAAAAATCTACGCGTTGCAAGCGATTTCCGCGATAAGGAATTTTGCCGCCGCTACGGCACTCTCATCGCCAGCGGCGCATTAGCAGGTCTCAGCGCCAGAGCAATCTTCGTCATAGATACCGCAGGCGTCGTGGTTTATAAAGAGCTCGTAAGCGACATAGCCTCTGAGCCCGACTACGACGCAGCCCTAGATTTTGCAGAGCTCGTCGCTCGCAACAGCTGCTCTAACTGAGCAAGATAATAGATCCAAGGTTTGGATAATTTTCGCCTCGCTTCAGTTCACTACTTTAAGCAAATTCGCCCTACTGCAAGTAAAAAACGAAGTAGGGCGCTTAAAATTCTACTTCAATTTTACATTTTGATTTTACGCTTTAATTTGTGCTCCAGCGTACGCAAAGCTATTAACGCACTACGATAGCAAGCGAACGAGCACGAAATTTAATAGGATCGCCTGCTGCTAAATTTTAAATTTAGCCATAGCGGGAATTGAAATTTTAAAATTTGCCCGCTTAGCCACGGCGCGCGATAAATTCGCTAAAAGAGATCTTCTGCGCGTTAAATTTAACTCCGAGCGAGGCGAGTTTGTCTTGCAGCGGCAGCGCTAGCTCCTCTATGCCGTTAAATACGCAAAGCGGCAAATTTTGCGCCCTCTCTTTAGTCGCCGCAAAGCTCTCGTCGTCAAAAAATTTCTTTAAAAACACGAGCGTTTTTACCTTATCGGCACCCAAGTCCTCGATGAAAACGCTGAAATATTTATATTCGGGCTCCTCGCGCGCTTCATCTTCCCGCGCGTAGTCGTCCGCCAGCTCGCGGTAAAATTCGTTGTTTAAATCGGTAAGCGGCGCGATCGGCTCAATAGAGCAAGGCGCCTCAAGCGCGGCAAGAGCGGTTAAAATTTCTTCAAATTTAACGATGTCGTCCGCGACCTTTATCGGCTCCCACGAGCCGGCGCCGTGATAGGCAAAATATACGGGCGAGGCGTCCCCGAGGGCAAAATCGACGAAAAACGGATCATCCATGCCGTTACGCGCGATGACCCGCCAGCTCTTGCGCCACTGCCCGGGCGTATCGTCCGCAAGCTCCTCGCCCGTTTTGCGGCTAACTAGCCTATACCCCTTCTGAAAACTCTCAAACTCGCCCTCGTCGGGGTAGAAAAAAGGCAGCAAAATGGACTCTGAAACGATGCGTTTGCGGATAAAATTTCGGATCAAATTCGGGATTTGCACGGCTCGACCTTTGGGTTAAATTTGAGCGAATTTTAGCAGAGTTTTTAGTCCACGCAAAATTTAAGCTCAAATTTGACGGATTACAAAATTTGAGCATAAAAAGATAAGCGGAAGTATTTTAAGATGGATTTGAATGTTGCGACGAAAATTTCGTCCCAA